>JBBTJH010000095.1:0-7711 GCA_038059555.1 Pseudomonadota bacterium
TGGAGCTGCACGAGAGCGCCGCCTCCGCTGCCCTCTACACCCTCATCGTCGAGGAAAGGGTGAAACAGGCCGATCGCGTTCGAGCCGCCGCCGATGCAGGCCATGACGACATCGGGGAGCTTTCCTTCGGCCGCCAGCATCTGCGCGCGCGCCTCGACCCCGATCACCGACTGAAAATCCCTCACCAGCATCGGATAGGGATGCGGACCGGCTGCGGTGCCGATGAGATAATAGGTGTCGGCGACATTGGTGACCCAGTCGCGCAAGGCTTCGTTCATCGCGTCTTTGAGGGTCGCGCGACCGGAAGTCACCGGAATGACCTCGGCCCCCAATAGTTTCATTCTGAAAACATTCGGCTTTTGCCGTTCGACATCGGTCGCGCCCATATAGACGACGCAAGGAAGCCCGAAGCGCGCGCAGACGGTCGCGGTCGCAACGCCGTGCTGGCCTGCGCCCGTCTCGGCGATGATGCGGGTCTTGCCCATCCGCCGCGCCAGCAGGATCTGGCCCATGCAATTATTGATCTTGTGCGCGCCGGTGTGATTGAGCTCGTCGCGCTTGAAATAGATCTTGGCGCCTTTGCCCGCGCCTGCCGCCGCGCGGACATGTTCGGTCAGCCGCTCAGCGTAATAAAGGGGCGACGGGCGCCCGACATAATGCGTCAGGTAATAATCGAGCTCTTCCCGGAATTTCGGATCGCCCTTCGCGCGCTCATATTCCTCGGCGAGATCGAGAACGAGCGGCGTCAGCGTTTCAGCGACGAAGCGCCCGCCGAAAATCCCGAAGCGCCCCTCGGCGTCGGGTCCGGTGCGGTAGGAATTTGGTTTGGCTGCGGTCATGGCATTGCCCTAGCGGTTCCGCGCACGCGGCGCAAAGCGCTAACGCCGATCAACTGTCCGGAACGCCAGCGCGAGCGCGCCCGACGCAACGGCAAATCCAGCCCCGGCGAGAAATGTCGCCGACGGCCCGCGCCAGTCCCAGAGCAGACCCGCAATAACGCTCGCGGCGAGCAGCGACAGCCCCGTCACCAGATTGAAAGCGCCAAAGGCCGAGCCGCGCAAGGGAGCGGGCGCGGCGTCCGCGACCATCTTCGCCAGAAGGCCCTGCGTCAGCGCCATATGCGCGCCCCACAAAGCGATGCCGGCAAAGGCGCCGGCAAGGCCCGGCGCAAGCGCGAGCACAAGATCGGCGGAGATCAGCGCCGCAAGGCCCGCCATCAGCAATGTCGTTGACGGCGTCTTGTCCGCCAGCGCGCCGGCGGGATAGGCGCCGAGCATATAGACGAGGTTCATCGCGATCAGCGCGATCGGCGCCAGAGCGAGCGGCAGCCCTTCCCCGGTGACCTTCAAAATGAGGAACGCTTCGCTGAAGCGGGCGAGCGTGAACGCGGCGCCGATCGCGGCAACCATCCAGAAGCCCCGGTCAAGGCGCGAGATATCTTTAAGCCGCACCGGCGGCGGCGGCGCTTCCGCAGCAGCGACGGATGCGCCCGCCCGCCCCTCGACGCCGACGAGGACCAGGAGCGCCGCGATCGCCGCAGGGATCGCTGCAACCCAGAACACGACGCGCATGTCGCCTGCGAACGCCGCCATCAGCCCCATCGCCAGCAGCGGCCCCGTGAACGCGCCGCCGGTGTCGAGCGCCTGGCGCAAGCCGAAGGCTTTCCCGCGCATTTCAGGAGGCGTCACGTCGGCGATCAGCGCGTCGCGCGGCGCGCCGCGAATGCCCTTGCCGATGCGGTCGGCAAAGCGCGCGCCGAAGACCATCGCGGGCGACATCGCCAGCGCGAAGAGGGGCTTGCTCAAAGCACCAAGGCCATAGCCGAGGAGAATGAGCGGCTTTCGCCGTCCGAAGCGATCGGAGAGATAGCCGGAAAAAACTTTCGAGATAGAAGCGGTCGCCTCGGCGACGCCGTCAATCAGGCCGACCAGCGCGACGCTCGCCCCGAGCGTCGCCGTCAGAAAGAGCGGCAAGAGCGCGTGGATAGACTCAGACGAGACGTCCATGAAGAAACTGACGAAGCCCAGCGTCCAGACCGACCGGGGAAGGCCGACATGAGAGGAATTGGGTTCAGCGGTCATCGGGGAAAGCGATAACCGCAATTTTGGTCATTGCAACCAGCGGCAAGTGATTGTTGTCCAAGGCGGCCTGCCGCCCACGTTGGAAAATAGCGTCGAAAATCAATAGGTTGACATCTTTGCACGCCTGAAGTCGGAAATGCAGATTGAATACGTCTAAATTATCGTTATATATCGTCGTAACGAAGCTATATAAGCGACTAACCGCATGATTTATCAATACCCGAAACTCGAATCGATCGATCGGGACGTCTTGGCGTTAATCAGGAAGGATCGCCAGCTTCTGCGTTTTAACGTGAACGGCAATCCTGTCCGCTGGAACGGATTTTTGAGACGCAACACCTTCGCGCGCGCGCTGCGCGGGTCGAACACCATTGAGGGCTTTAACGCCAATCTCGCGGACGCGGTCGCCATTATCGACGATCAAAAACCAGAGACGGTGGCCGAGGAAACCCTGCGCGCCCTTGAGGGCTACCGCACGGCGATGACTTATATCATCCGCCTCCATTCGGACCCGCATCTTGAAATCAACGCCCAATTCATTCGCAGCCTGCATTTCATGATTCAAAGTTACGACATGACGAAGCTTCCGGGACAATGGCGTCAGGGGCCAATTTACGTCGTGCACGAACCAACGGACGAAACGGTTTACGAGGCGCCGGAAGCCTTGCTCGTGCCCGGCTTGATGGATGAGCTGGTCGCGCAATTAAATTCGGCGGACGAAGTGGACTCGTCGACTGTTCTCGGCGCCATGGCGCATCTGAATTTGACGATGATTCACCCCTTCAAAGACGGCAATGGCCGAATGGCCAGAGCGTTGCAAACCCTCATCATCGCCAGAAACGGCGCTGTCAGTCCGGAGTTTTCCAGCATCGAAGAATGGCTCGGGAAAAACACGGACGCTTACTATAAAATTCTGGCGGATGTCGGAAACGGCCGTTGGAGCCCTGAAAACTCCGCCCTGCCCTGGGTCCGGTTCTGCCTGATCGCCCATTATCAGCAGGCAAATACCTTGCTGAAACGGAACGCCGTAATTGGACGCGTCCTCACAGAGCTGGACAAGCTTCGCGCGGAACACGGATTTCCTGAAAGATATCTCGCCGCCCTGCTGGACGCGACATTCGGCTACAAAGTCAGAAACCAGCGTTACAGGGAGGAAAATGACATATCGGATGTTGTCGCCAGCAGAGACTTGAAGGAAATGACGAACGCCAAATTTCTCTCAGCCATCGGGGAAAAGCGCGGTCGATACTATGTCGCGGCCAAGGCGCTTCTTGAAATTCAGGAAAAGTCCAAGGACACCGCACGGGCGCCCAATCCTTACGATCTCGCCGCAAAAAAAATCGACGCCGATCAGTTGAAGTTGAATCTGACGCCGCTTCGTTAGAGCCGAACGAAATAATGTTGCATCACTCTCTTCATCCTGAGGAGCCGGGCAAAACACGGCGTCACGAAGGATGGCCCAGAGGGTGAAGCGGGTTGTGATTCTTGTTATCGCTTTTCGCTCAAGACCCTCGCTCATCAAGGCGAGAACTACGCCGGACGACAAGGCTTCCGCCCTCATTCGCCGGCGATCGCCGGCGCCGCCCTGACGCTCGGATTGACGTCGATCCTCACCGTCTTCCCCTCCCGCACGATATGGATGCGGCCAGAGGGGGTTTCTTCTTCGCCCTCTAAGGGACCTGACCAGTAAAGCGGGACGATGTTTGAATGGGAGACGAGAAGGATGTTCATCCCCGGCGCTGCGGCAAGCTCGGCCTCTAGCGCCGCCTTGAAGGCGCCTGCAACCTTGGGATCGTCCGATTTCATCTCAGCTCTTGGTATGACCGGGCCATTGCCCGCCGCCGCGACGAGGCGCGCGGTGTCGAAAGACCGGCAAAGATCGCTCGTATAGGTCTTGTCGATTTTGACGCCGTTGCCCGCGAACCATTCGCCGATGAATCGCGCCTCATAAAAGCCTTGCGCGGAGAGCCCGCGCCCCGGCGCCAGCGTGCAGCCCGCGGTCATACCGGCGGGCGCTATTTGATCCGAGGGCGACGTCGCATGGCGCAAGACGATGATATTGCCGCCAGCACGGAGGTCTGACAAAGCAGCCTCTAGCGCCGCCGCATTACCCGCCGCCTCACCCGCAGACGCGCAGCCCGCAACGGCCATACCGAGCGCGAAAGCTGCAAATATGCCCATTCTCATCAATTGCTTACCCGATCTGGTCAAAACGCCGCGCGCGCGGCTTTGATGAACGCATCGATCAGTGTCCGGTCTTTTTCACCGGGCCTGATCTCGACGCCGGAAGAGACATCGACGCCGGCGAAAGCGGTATGGCCTTTGGCCGCGCATATCGCCGCCGCGACCGTTTCCGGCGACAATCCGCCAGCCAGAAGGAACGGCGTTTCACTCTGGTAGCGCTTTAAAATCGACCAGTCGAACGCAGCGCCATTGCCGCCGGGGAGTGTTGCGCCTTTCGGCGGGCGGCTGTCGAAGATCAACATATCGGCCGCCTCGCTCAGCGCCTCGACGCCGTCGAAATCGCCAATCTCGGCAACGCCGACCGCCTTGATGATCTCCAGTCCGAACTCCGCGCGGATCTCGATGATGCGTTCTGCGTCTTCGTGGCCGTGAAACTGGAAATGCGACAAAAAGGGCGCCGCTTCGCCGAGCAGCTGTTCGCCCGCATCGACAAAGAGCCCGCAGAATTTTGGAAGCGCAAAGCCTTCTTCGTAGGAGAGCTGTTTGATTTCCGTAACAATCTCGTTTGCCGCATCCGGCGCGATCGCGCGCGGGCTTTTGGAGACGAAAACGAAGCCGAGGAAATCGGCGCCGCTTTTGGCGGCCGCGAGCGCGTGGTCGACAGTTTTGACGCCGCAGATTTTGACGAGACCGTTCGCCATGGGGCTTCTCAGACTTGCTCCGTTGGTTCGAGAGGGGGTTTTGACGCGCGCAGCGGCTCAGCCGCAGCTTTTTTCAGCGATTTCAGCTCAAGGCGATCGGCCTTGGCGCGAATTCGAAGCTCGCGCCCCGACATCCACATGCCGGCCGCGCCGATAAAAAAACCGATCAGCACCGAAAGGATGAGCCACACCCATAGGAAAACCGGCGGCGTCGCGAGCGCCGGGCTCTCAGTTGAAAAAGGATCAAGGCTGAGCGCCACCGGCTGGCGGTTGGCGATCAGGAACAAGACGATGAGCGCGCCGACCGGAATGAAAACGACCCAGCGCAAAAACTTCTTCATGCGGCCTCTGGGTTCGTCGCTCGCGATGAAGGCGCCATGGCTATTTCTTGCCGCCGCCGTTCAGCCGGTCGCGAAGTTCTTTGCCCGGCTTGAAGAAGGGGGAAAATTTCTCGTCGATCGGCACCGGATCGCCGGTGCGCGGATTGCGCCCGACCCGCGACGGGCGGTGCTTAACTGAAAAAGCGCCAAAGCCGCGAAGTTCGACGCGGTCGCCTTTGACCAGCGACGCCGCGATTTCCTCGAACACGATCGAGACAAGTTTCTCGATGTCGCGGTGAAAAAGGTTCGGGTTTTCATCCGCAAGTTTTTGCACAAGTTCAGACTTGATCATGTGACCGCGCGCCCCTTCGAAGTCCTGGCCGTTTCGCCCGCTCGCCGGCGCCGGCTTCCCACGATTGCCGGCTCCGCGGCGCCCAATGACGAAAGGCGCCTGTTTTCAGGGGGTTGACCCTGTCAAACTGATCCTGCGGCGTCAAGGCGCTTCTCGCAGGCCGGTTCCGCCGGTAAGGCAACTCCCATGGATCAGCGCGGCGGAGATAGGGCGTCTTTCGGGTTTCGCGAGGTCGGGGACGCCGAAAAGGAAGGCCTCGTGCGCGAGGTCTTCGACAGCGTCGCCCCGAATTACGATCTGATGAACGATCTGATGTCGGCGGGCGTCCACCGGGTCTGGAAATCGCTCCTCATAGACCGCTTGAACCCGCAGCCGGGCGAGACGCTGCTCGACGTCGCGGGCGGCACCGGCGATATCGCCGCCGCCTTCCTCGCGCGCGCCGATACAAGGCCCCGCAGGAGCGAGAAAGAGCCGGCGCGGGCGATCGTCTCCGACATCAACGCTGAAATGCTGGCCGCCGGGCGCCGGCGCAAAACGCCGGCAGAGATCAGCGCGCGCATGGCGCTCTTGTGCGCCGACGCTGAGCGCCTTCCTTTGCCTGACGGCTGCGTTGACGCCTACACGATCGCCTTCGGCATCAGGAACGTCACCCATATCGACAAGGCGCTCGCCGAGGCGCGGCGCGTGTTGCGAACCGGCGGGCGGTTTTTCTGTCTCGAATTTTCGCACCTTGAGACCGAGGGCCTCCAAAAGCTTTACGATCTTTATTCGTTCAACGTCATTCCCTGGCTCGGCGAGAAAGTCGCGAAGGACCGCGAGAGCTATCAATATCTCGTCGAATCGATCCGCCGCTTTCCAACGCAGGAAAATTTCGCAAGCCTCATTCGCAAGGCGGGCCTTGCTCGCGTCAAATACGAAAATCTCTCGGCCGGGATTGTCTCCATTCACTCCGGCTGGAAAATTTAAGGGGGGCGCTTTTTGTTCGACGCGCTCTCCGATTTCGCGCGCCTCTTTGCCGCCGCCGCGCGCCTCTCGCGCCGTGACGCGCTGATCCCTGAAGAAGTAGAGATTTATCTCCCCGCCCCGGTGCGCTGGGCCGGCGCTCTCTCGCGCATCGGCGCCCGGAAAACCGATGCGTCAGGCCGCGCGCTGCGCCCCGGCGAACGATTGGCTGCAGCCTTCGAGGGGATGAGCCCTGCTTATGTGAAGCTCGGCCAGTTCATGGCGACGCGCCCCGACATCATCGGCTTCGAAATGGCGGAAGATCTAGGGCGCCTTCAAGACAAGATGCCGCCGTTTTCGCGCGCTGAGGCTGTCGCTGAAATCGAGCGCGCCTTTCAAAAGCCGCTTGGCGATCTCTACGACGATTTTTCAGAGCCGATCGCGGCCGCCTCGATTGCGCAGGTCCACCGCGCGCGGCTTAAAGACGGGCGCGCTGTCGCCGTCAAAGTGCTCCGCCCCCGGATTGAAACCGAAGTGACGGCCGAGTTTCGCGCCTTTGCAAGGGCCGCGCGCCTTATCGAGGGACTGTCCCCCGCCACAAGGCGGATGGAGCCGGTCCGCTTCATCGACACGTTGAAAGCCGCTGCAGCGCTTGAGCTTGACCTCCGGATGGAGGCCGCAGCCGCCTCCGCGCTCAAAGACGATCTTAAAGAAACGCCCGGCGTCTTGATCCCCGAAATCCACTGGCCGCTCACCGCGCGGCGCGTCCTGACGCTTGAATGGATCGAGGCGACGCCGATCGGCGACTTTGAAGCGCTCGCCGCCAAAGGCGTCGACCGGAAAGTCCTTGCACGCAAGATCATCGAGATCTTCCTGACGCAGGCGCTCATCAAGGGATTTTTCCACGCCGACATGCATCAGGGAAACCTGATGATCGACAATAAGGGGCGCCTCGCCCTCGTCGATTTCGGCATCATGGGCCGGCTCGACGAAGACACAAGGCGCGCGTTCGCCGAGATCATCCACGGCTTCATCACGCGCGATTACGAAAAGACCGCGAAGGTCCATTTCGACGCCGGCTATGTGCCGAAAACCCAGTCGATCGACGCCTTCGCGCAAGGCCTGAGAGCC
>JBBTJH010000096.1:0-3494 GCA_038059555.1 Pseudomonadota bacterium
TTTCAGGCGAGCGACGCCCTCAGCCGTTCGACGTCATGGCGCCGCGTCGGGATGTCATCGCGCGGCGCGGCGAGTCGCAAATCCCGCAAGATGGCGAGCGAGCGCAACAGCACCGGCAGCGGCGGGCCGCTCGCCGTCACTTGCGAAAGTTTCACCGCGTCGAGCGCGACGGAGGGCTGCTCGATAAACCTTGCGACCAGCATGTCGTGATGTTGCGCGGCCGCCTTTCCGTGCGCCTCAATGACCGACAGGAAAGCGGCCGCATTTTCCCGGAACCATTTCTCGTTCTTCGCCGCAGGCGCGCTCTCTAAAAAGGCATCGAGAAAATTCCGCCGCCGCATGCAGTCGCGCAGCGACGCTTGATCTTCTGGGCGCATGAAGAGCATCTTGTCGACGAGAAGCTGCGAATAATAAGGATCGTTGGCGCGGCAAAGGCCGGTTAAAAGATCGATCTCGTTGATGCCGGAAAAATCGCCGGCGTTCGCGCCGCGATATTCCTGACGCCCGACACGATAGGGTTTGTAATAGGGGCGCACGCTGAAAAAGAAGCGGTCCGTGTCCAGATCAGTGAACAAAACCTCGTTCCATTTTGAGACGTCTTCGAGCGCGCGGCGCGCGTCTTCAAAGAGCGTCTGCGCAACGGGGTGCGAGACGCCGAGCGGCACGATCCGCATCAAGGCGTCAGCGGCGCGCTTATAGGCGAAAATGCCGCGCGTATTGTAATCGAGAAAAAGCTTTTCATCGGGGAGCGACGTGAAGCGTTTCGGCCGTCCGTTGACGGCCGCATTGTGCGTCGAGAGGTGGCTCGTTGCAAAACGCGGCACGATGCCGATCGACGCGCCGATGTGCATGCCGAGCGCCGACGCTTCATGGAAGGGCGATTTTTCCTCCCGCACGGGGTTCGTCATCTCGTGACGGCGAAGCGCGGCGAGCCACAGCCCAAGATTTCCAAGCACGTCAAAAGCGGTGTCAAACCCCTCGTCGGTATTGCCCTCGTCGCGGAGCGCTGAAACGAATTTGTTGCCTTCGTCGAAAATCGCCTTTTTCAAATCGTCGCCGACGCCGTCGACATTGGCGCGGTCTTTCTGGACGAAATAAAGCTCTTCAAGCTCGGTGTTGAAATCGGCAAAGCGGCTGCGAATCCAGCCGTCGAATTTTTCGGCATTCCGGCTCATGGCGAGCGCCTTTCAATTGCAAAAGCTGGCTTTTGTTACCCAAGATCGCCTGCCCGGTCCATGCGGCGGTTTGCTTGCGCGCGTTTAAAGAGGCGCGGCGCCGAGCATTCCTTCGAGCGCCCTGAGGTCCGCTTTCGTATTCACATTGAAAAGGGCGCGGCGATCATCGTTCGAGAAATCGGCGGCCGCAGCGCCGGCGGCGGCTGCCATCGCGTGCAGGGAATAGTCGCCCGCTTCAAGCCGCCGGCGCGCGAGGGGTTCAAGCGCCGAAGACCACAGGCCTAATGTCGGGTGACGCTCGCCCGCTGCATGCGCGATTGCAGCAGAAGCGCCCGACTTTAATAGCGCTTCGAGCAAGCGCGCGACGAGATCTTCTGGGATCATCGGCGTGTCGCAAGCGAACGTCGCAAGATACTCGGCTTTCGGCGTCAACTCATTCGCCCAGCAAAGACCGGCGTGCAGCCCGCCAAGCGGGCCGCAATCTTGAAATTCATCGGCGACAACCGCGAGGCCGCCGGCGGCCGTTGCGCTTTCTTCGGCTCTGCTGATCGCGAGAATATCGACCTGCGGCGCCGCGCGCGCGATGACGTGCGACAGCAAGGTGCGCCCGGAAAGCAGCGCTTCTTCTTTTGGGCCGTCTGAAAAACGGCTCGACTTTCCGCCCGCAAATATGAGCCCGGCGATTTTCATGCCCCGACGTTTCCAGAGAGCTCAGCATAGAGAATGCACTCGGCGATATCGCCAGCCTTCGCTTCGACCGCACCCGCGGCGCGGCGGATGAGACAATTTCCTGAGGCGAGCGGCGAGATGAGGGACGAATCTTCTCTCGCCAGCGCTTTCACGGTGAGAACGGCGTCCTCCCCCGCGATCAGCGTTCCGCGCAAATAAGAATCGCGCGGGCCGTTCGGCTTCAACGCTCCGCTGAGCCTTGCCCGGATGACGCTGCGCGCCAATGCGCGCTCGCCCCCCGTCGCGGCGATCAGCGGATTTAAAAACAAGATCGCGCAGACGATCGCCGACGCCGGATTTCCGGGAAGCCCCAGAACGCGCGTGTCGCCGAGAAGGCCAAACCATGTCGGCTTTCCGGGGCGCACCGCAATCTTTGAAAAAGAGAGAACGCCGCCCGCTTCCGCGAAAGCGCTGCGCACAAAATCGCGGTCGCCAACCGACGCGCCGCCGACCGTCATTAAAATATCGGCGCCGCGCGCTTTTTCGAATTTCTCGCGCACTTGCGCCGGACTGTCCCCCGCCCGGCCGAGATAAAGCGGCACGCCGCCCCATGCCCGGATTAGGGCGTCGAAAGCAAAGCGGTTCGATCCGACAATTTCGCCGGGCGCAAGAGTATCGCCCGGTTCCCTCAATTCGTCGCCATTGTCGAAATAGGCGACGACGGGCCGCAGATACGCGTCGACCGCCGCGATATTTGCAGCGGCGATGAGGCCGAGATCGATGGGCGTCAGACGCTCTCCCTTGCGCTTCAGGATTTCCCCTTCAGCAAAATCAATCCCTGCTTCCCTGATATTGCCGCGCCGCGCCTGCTCGCTGGTGATGACAACGCCGTCGCCGTCTTTAAGAGTTTCTTCCTGGATGACGACATGATCGGCGCCCGCAGGAACTGCGCCGCCGGTAAAAATCCGCACCGCTTCGCCTTTGCCGACCCCGCGGCTGACCGGCGATCCTGCGGCCGCTTCGCCGACAAGCGTTAGGCGCACTCCGGTCGAGAGATCGTCAAAGCGCACGGCGTAGCCATCCATCGCGGAAGCGCGAAACGGCGGCTGATTGATTTTGGCGACGATATCGCGGGCGAGCACGCGGCCCCCCGCCTCGCCAACCGGAACCGTTTCAGATTTTGCGGGCGCCGCTGCGGAAAGAATTGTTGAAAGCGCCTCTTCGACGCTGATCATCGCGTCACCTTTTGTAATCGCCCGACCGTCCGCCCGATTTTTCGACGAGAACGATCGGACCGATCGACATCGATTTATCAACCGCCTTCGCCATGTCGTAAACCGTGAGGCAAGCAACGCTCGCGGCCATGAGCGCTTCCATCTCGACGCCGGTTTGCCCCCTTGTCGTCACACTCGCGATGATGTCGATGGCTGAGGCGTCATCGTCAAAGCTCGCCGCGACTTTTACAGATGTCAGCAGCAACGGATGACAAAGCGGAATAAGATCCGGCGTTTTCTTCGCGCCCATGATCCCGGCGAGTTCCGCAACCCGGAGGATGTCGCCTTTTTTGACGCCATGAGCGCGGATCGTCTGGTAGGCCGCCGGCGCAAATGTGACGCGCCCTCTCGCCGTCGCCGAGCGCTCCGTTTCGGG
>JBBTJH010000096.1:3504-6077 GCA_038059555.1 Pseudomonadota bacterium
GTTTCGGGCTTTGCAGAGACATCGACCATCAGCGGGCGGCCATCCTTGTCGAAATGCGTCAGCGGCCCGGTCATTCAACGCTCCGTCAGTCGCGGCATCAATTCGACGAGGTTGCAGGGGCGGTAGCGGCAGTCGAGCTGGTGCGAGATCACCTTGTCCCAGCCGTCTTTTACGGCGCCCGTCGATCCCGGCAGGCAGAAAATCACCGTGCCGTTGGCGACGCCCGCCGTCGCGCGCGACTGCAAGGTTGAAAGGCCGACGCTTTCATAACTCACCATGTGAAAGACGACGGAAAATCCTTCGATGGTTTTTTCAAACAGCGGCGTCAGTGCTTCGTGCGTCACATCGCGGCCGGTAAGACCGGTGCCGCCGGTTGAGATTACCGCATCGATATCGGGGTTGGCGATCCACGACTGCACGATGCTGCGGATTTTCGGGATGTCGTCGCGGATGAGCGTCCGGTCCGCGAGTTTGTGCCCCGCGCTTTGAAGCCGCTCGACCAGCGCAGCGCCGGAGGTGTCGGTCTCAAGGGTGCGGGTATCGGAAACTGTCAGGATCGCAATGCGAACAGGGCGAAACGGCAGCGATTGATCTACGCCCGGCATGTTATTCTCCTTCAGCGCCAGCGGCCGCTATCAGTATAGTCCTCGGCGCGCGGCTCGATCCACTCGTCGCCGCTGCGGCTGATTTGCTTCTTCCAGAACGGCGCGTCGGTTTTGAGATAATCCATGAGAAAATCGCAAGCTTCAAATGCGGCGCGGCGATGCTCGGCGGCGGTTGCGACAAAGACGACCGGCTCGCCCGCCGGCACGCGCCCGATCCGGTGCGCAATCGAGACAGCAATCAGCGGCCAGCGGCGCTTCGCCTCCGCAACCGCGCCTTCAATCGCGGGTTCCGTGATCCCCGCCGCGTGATCGATAAAAAGCGCTTCGACTTGCTTGCCCCCTTCCGGGCGAACAAGCCCGGTGAACGTCGCCACCGCGCCCGCGCCGGCAAGGCCGTTCAAAAATTCCGCGCCAAGCGCGACCGGATCAATCGAGGATGAGGAGAGCGCAATCATCTCACCCGCCGCTGAACGGCGGCAACAGAGCGATATCGTCGCCCTCCGACGCCATTTCCTCGGGCGAGACCATCGCATTGTTCCGGGCGTAATTGACGCGCATCCTCGAAAGCGCCGCGCGAAGTTCAGGCGCCTCGTCTTCAAGCCGCGCAACAAGCGAGCGTATGCTGACCGGATGAGGCCCGATCTCCACGACACGCTTTCGGCCCATGATATCCGAAAGCGGCCCGTAAAAAGTCAGCGTCGCCATGATCAGCCGCCGGTTGCGGACATGAACCGCTGCGGCGCCTTTGCTGCGCCCTTATAAACATTTTCAAAATCATGTCCGAAAGGCTTTAACCGCATCGCTTCGTCCAGCGCGGCCGAGAGGGCGCCCTCGCCGCCCTCGCGCAGCGCGGCGCGCAGATCGATCCGCTGCTGCCGGCCAAGGCACATGAAAAGTTCGCCCGCGCAAGTGACGCGCACGCGGTTGCAGCCGTCGCAGAAATTGCCGGTCAGCGGCGTGATGAAGCCGATCCGCCCGCCGGTTTGTTCGACCCGCACATAGCGCGAAGGCCCGCCGGTTCGATGCGCGTCGGGCGTCAAAGTCCAGCGCCGTTCGAGATCTTCCCGGACCGCCGACAGCGGCGCGAATTGATCGGAGCGGTCCTCTTCAACCTCGCCGAGCGGCATCACTTCGATCAGCGTCAGGTCCATGCCGCGTTGATGCGCCCATTCGATCAGCTGAGGGATCTCATCGAGGTTGCGATCTTTCAGCGCCACCGTATTGATCTTCACCTTGATGCCGGCTGCGAGCGCGGCGTCAATTCCGCCGAGCACGGACCCAAGCGCGTCGCGCCGCGCGATTCTGGCGAATTTCGTCCGGTCGAGCGTGTCGAGCGAGACATTGATGCGGCGAACGCCGGCCGCTTTCAGCGCGCCCGCGTATTTCGCGAGCTGCGTGCCGTTGGTCGTCAAGGTCAGCTCGTCGAGCTTACCTTCGCCAATCGGGCGCGCGAGCCCGTCGATCAGCTTCATGATGTTGCGCCGGCCGAGCGGCTCGCCGCCGGTCAGCCTGATTTTGCGGACGCCGCGCGCGATGAATTCGAGCGAGATCGTCTCCAGCTCCTCAAGCGTCAGGATGCTCGCCTTTGGCGCAAATTCCGGGTGCTCCGACATGCAATAGGTGCATCGCAAATCGCAGCGATCGGTGACGGAAAGGCGCAAGTAAGTGATGACCCGGCCGAAGCTGTCGATCAGCGGTCGTTCAATATGCCTGTCGCCATCCGTCATGCGTCGCCTTTGCGCGCGCCCCGCCTTTCGGGGCGAGGCTATCCTAAATTAAAACACCACAACCGACCGGATCGATTTGCCCTGATGCATGAGATCGAAGGCGTCGTTGATCTTCTCAAGCGGCATCGTATGCGTGATCAGCGGGTCAATCTCGATTTTATGATCCATATACATATCGACAATTTTGGGCGTATCGGTGCGGCCGCGCGCGCCGCCGAAAGCGGAGCCTTTCCACACCCGT
>JBBTJH010000097.1:0-4288 GCA_038059555.1 Pseudomonadota bacterium
AGTCGCCGGCGTCATAAGGGCTGATGCACGGCGTATCGAGGATGACGGCGCCAGTCGGGCGTTTCGAGCGCAGCGCAGATGCGACGTCATTGGGGGTTTCGGTAATATAATAGTCGGCGCCCAGCGCGTCGCCATAGGCCTTGATTTGGTCGATCGCGCCGGCGCGGCCGACATCGGCTGACATGATGAAGGCGGTCGAGCCTTTGTTGAGCGCGGTTGCGGCGAGCTTGGCGCCGCAGGACGTTTTTCCGGCGCCGGTCGGCCCCACCAGCATGATCGGCGAGAGCGGCGAGAAATGCACGGGCGCGAAATCGAAAACCTCGGCGAGCCCGACTTCGAGACGGCGCAGATCGTCGTCGATTTCCGCCTTGCGAGCTCCCGCGACGATTGCGGCGATCAGCTCGTCTGAAAAGCTGTGCGGGCGCAGCGCGTCGGCCATGGCGCGCTGGGTCCTGTCCGACATGTCGATGGGCCCTGAAGTTTGCGGCCGGCCGGAGAGATCGTTCGACAGCCGCTGCAGCGCGTCTTGCCCGAATTTATGCTCAAGTGGTTCGTTGAGGCGCGACCCCGTCGATAGTTGCGCGCCGCGCACCGGCGCGTCGTCAAACACCTGCCGCGTGTGGTCGCCAAAGCGCGGTTCAACCGGTTGGGGCGGAATAGCGGGCGCCGGGCCGTCCGTCGCCGACACTTCAAAATCGCCAGAAGGAAGATTTCTGACCGAAACGATCGTGACATGATCGCCCAGCGCGCGCTTTGCTTTGGCCTTTGCGGCTTCAGCAGTCGAGGCGATGAACTTCATCATGTGGCGGACGCAACTCCCTGAAGGGTGTCAGTATCAGTCGGCGCAGAGCGTCGCGCAAGGGACGCCGGCGCAGGAAAGCGCCATCTGCGACATCGAGGGCGCCGCCGAAGCTGCGATTTCTGCACTATTCCGGGAGATCATGAACTCAGACCATCCCCAAATTCCGCAGGCGTATCTGCGGGTGGATTTCGTTTTGAGAGAGAATGATCGTCTGCGGACGCACGCGTTCGATGACGGAGCGCACAAACGGGCGCACGCCTGCGCTCGTCACCAGCGCCGCCGCGTGGCCTGACGCCGCCGCGTCTTCAAGTTTGCGCAGCACGGCGGCGACGAACTCTTGAATTTTTGACGGCGCCATCGCGAGCTGGCGGTCATCGCCCGAACCAATGAGGTTCTCGGCGAAGGCGCGCTCCCAGTCCGACGAGAGCGTGACGATCGGCGCCGCGCCGTCGGCGCCTTTGAGTGCGCCGCAAATCTGCCGGGCGAGGCGCGCGCGAACGTGTTCCGCGATATGCGTGACGCTTTGATTGCCGGGCGCAGCTTCTGCAATGGCTTCGAGAATGGACGGCAGATCGCGGATCGACACGCGCTCTGCGATCAGCGCCTGTAGGACGCGCTGGATGGTCGAGACGGTAACGACGCTCGGGACGATGTCGGTCAGCAGCTGGCGGTGCTTGTCGGACAAGGTATCGAGGAGCTTTTTGGTTTCGGCGTAGGATAGAAGCGCCGGCGCCTCGGCTCTGATGATTTCGGTGAGGTGCGTCGTCAGCACTGTCGCCGCATCGACGACGGTAAGACCGCGCAAGGTCGCCGACTGCCGCTGGCTTTCGTCGATCCACATGGCGTCCAGACCGAACGCCGGCTCTTTCGTCATCTCGCCGACAAAATCGAGACGGCGCCCGCTCGGATCCATGATGAGGAATTGCCCGGGGCGAACCGAACCGCGACCGGCTTCTTGTTCCTTGAGGCGAATGACATAGTCGTTCGGCCCAAGCTGCATATTGTCGAGGATCCTGACTGGCGGCGTCACAAAGCCGACATCTTGCGCAATCGCGCGGCGGAGCGCCTTGATCTGGTCGGTGAGCTTGGCGCTCGATCCGTCCGCGATCAGCGGCAAGAGGCCGTAGCCTAGCTCAACGCGCAGATCGTCCATCGCCAGCATCGAGGCCGGATCGTCTTCGGATTTCTGGCGAACGTTTGAGAGCGCCTTTTTAGAGTCGGCCTCGGTTTGCGCCTTTTTCCGCCGGGTCAGCGTCAAGGCGACGTATCCAATGCCGAGCGCCAGCAGCATGAACGGGATAAACGGCATGCCGGGAAGGACAGCGAAAATCGCGAGCACGACGGCGACGATCGCAAGCGCTTTCGGGTTGGCGCCGAATTGCGCGCCAAGCGCCTTGTCGGCGGCGCCGTCAACGCCCGCCTTCGAGACCAGAAGGCCGGCGGCGACAGAGACGATGAGCGCCGGGATCTGGCTGACAAGGCCGTCGCCGACGGTCAAAAGCGTATAGCTCTGGGTCGCCTCGCCAAGCGTCAATCCGTTTTGAAGTACGCCGATGAAGATGCCGCCAAGAATATTGACGAGCGTGATGAGAAGGCCGGCGATCGCGTCGCCGCGCACATATTTGGAGGCGCCGTCCATCGCGCCGTAGAAATTGGATTCGTCTTCCAGCTGCTTGCGGCGCGTTTTCGCTTCAGTCTCATTGATGAGGCCGGACGACAGATCGGCGTCGATCGCCATCTGTTTGCCGGGCATCGCATCCAGCGAAAATCTGGCTGCGACTTCAGCGATACGGCCGGAGCCGCGCGTGATAACGACGAAATTGACGATCACCAGGATTGCAAAAACAATGATCCCGATGACAAAATTCCCCTGCATCACGAAGCCGCCGAAGGCTTCGATGACATGGCCCGCCGCATCCGGACCCTCATGGCCGTCGGCGAGGATCAGCCGCGTCGAGGCGACGTTGAGGCCAAGGCGGAAAATCGTCGAGATCAGCAAGATCGCCGGAAAGGTTGAAAATTCCAGCGCCTTTTTGGTGAACAGCGCCGTCATCAGCACCGTCACCGAGAGCGTGATCGACATCGCGAGCAGGAGATCCAGCAAGAACCGCGGCACCGGCAGCACGAGCAGCGCCAGCATCGACAAAATCGCGGCGGCGAACAGGACATCGCTGCGCGCCAGCGATTTTAATTTCGCGGGGGAGAGGAGATCCTGGAGTTTAGCCGTCATTGTGTCAGCCATCACGGTGGCATCTCTTTATTGTCTTCCCGGCAATCGCGAAGCGATTATCCGGGACCCCGTGCGACCGGCAGCGCGTTTCTGCGGCGCGGGATCCCGGCTCTGCGCGCTTCGCGCTCCGACCGGGATGACAAGAAGTGAAAGTCATCAAGCGCTCGCGCGTTCGGCGGCGATCGACGGGACCGAGACGCCTTCGTCGGTATATTGCTTCAGCTTGTTGCGGAGCGTGCGGATCGAAATGCCGAGGATCGTCGCCGCATGGGTGCGGTTGCCATAGCAATGATCGAGCGTTTTGAGGATCAGCGCCTGTTCGACTTCTGCAACCGTCTTGCCGACAAGAGACAGCCCGGTATTGGGATCGGTAACGTCAGTCGTTTTTGGGGCGAGGTCCGAGCCGTCGGGAAGGCGGATCGCATCTTTTTCGATGAGATCGCCGACCGAGAGCAAGACCGCGCGGTGCATGGCGTTTTCAAGCTCGCGGACATTGCCCGGCCACCTAGCGCTGGCGACGGCGATGCGCGCGGCGTCCGACAAGGGACGCGCCGTCACTCCGTTCAGCGCTGCGTATTTTTTGGCGAAATGCTCGGCGAGAGCGACAACGTCCGCAGGCCGGTCGCGAAGAGGGGGCACGTTGAGGTTGACGACATTGAGACGAAACAGGAGATCCTCGCGGAAATTCCCTTTTTTCACTTCATCGGCAAGATTGCGGTTGGAAGTCGCAATGACCCTTATATTGATTTTGACGGGCTTGGCGCCGCCGACGCGATCGACCACGCGCTCTTGCAGCACTCGGAGAAGCTTTGCCTGCAGGCGGACATCCATCTCGGAAATCTCGTCGAGCAGGATGGTGCCGCCCTCCGCTTCCTCGAACTTGCCGATGCGGCGGGCGACCGCGCCGGTGAAGGCGCCTTTTTCGTGGCCGAAGAGCTCCGATTCAAGGAGGTTTTCCGGAATCGCGGCGCAGTTGATCGAAATCATCGGCTTGTCGGCGCGGCGCGATTTTGACTGCAGATATTTCGCGATGACTTCCTTGCCGACGCCAGACTCGCCGGTGATGAGGATCGAGGCTTCGGAAGCTGCGACCTGATCGGCAAGCGCGATCACCTTTTTCATCGATGGATCGACGGCGATGAGATCGCTCGATTCCTCGGCGACCGCCTCAAGGACGGCTGCAATCAATAATGCGGCGGGCGGCAGCGGAATGAATTCTCGCGCGCCCGCCCTGATCGCCGCGACCGCGGCGTCGG
>JBBTJH010000098.1:0-10709 GCA_038059555.1 Pseudomonadota bacterium
AACCTCGGCGCATTCGTGGCAGGCGACGGCTGCGAGCGGCATGCCGATCGGCTTCAAAGGCGCGACCGTCGCCGCCAAAGCGCTCACCCTTGCGGCGATCGAGCTTTATCAAAATGAAGATCTGCGCAGCGAGGCGCGGGCTGAATTCGATGCGGCGCGCGGGCCGAATTACAAATACAAATCCCTTATAGGCGACCGCAAACCGCCGCTCAATTACCGCGACTGATCAAGACCGCAGGGTAGAAAAATCACATGACAACCTTCGCCGACATCAAGAAGAAAATGCGCATCCCCGCGATCGGGGCGCCCTTGTTCATCGTTTCAAATCCGAAGCTCGTGATCGCGCAGTGCACGGCGGGGATCATCGGGTCTTTCCCGGCGCTGAACGCGCGCCCGCAGGAAAAGCTCGACGAATGGATCGTCGAGATCAAGGAAGCTCTCGCCGCGCATGACGCCAAGCGCCCAGAGAGCCCCTCGGCGCCTTTTGCCGTGAACCAGATTGTCCACCGCTCCAACGACAGGTTGATGAAGGACATGGAATCTTGCGTCCGTCATCAGGTTCCGGTCGTCATCTGTTCGCTTGGCGCGCGCGAGGACGTTTATCAGGCGATCCATTCCTATGGCGGTCTCGTTCTGCATGACGTCATCAACAATTTCTTCGCGAAAAAAGCGATTGAAAAAGGCGCGGACGGCCTCATCCTCGTTGCGGCCGGCGCTGGCGGCCATGCCGGCGTCATCTCGCCCTTCGCGCTCGTTCAGGAAATTCGCGAATGGTTCGACGGGCCGATTGCTCTGTCCGGTTCAATCGCGACCGGCGGCGCCGTGCTCGCCGCTGAAGCGATGGGCGCGGATTTTGGCTATATCGGCTCTGCTTTCGTTGCGACCGATGAAGCAAACGCCGACGACGCCTATAAAAACGCGATCGTCAGTTATGGCGCCGACGATATCGTCTACACGAACCTCTTCACCGGCGTGCACGGCAATTATTTAAAACCGTCGATCCTCGCCGCGGGTCTCGATCCCGACAATCTTCCCGTCAGCGATCCCTCCAAGATGGATTTCGGCTCCGGCGGCAACACGGCGAAAAAAGCGTGGAAAGACATCTGGGGCTGCGGCCAGGGGATCGGCGCGATCAAAAAACGCGGGCCGGCGGGCGCCTATGTCGATCAGCTCGTGCGCGAATACGCGGCGGCGAAGAAAAGGGTCTGTAATTGATCCGCTCATTCCCGCGCAAGCGGGTATCCATTCGGGCGTTGAAATGGGTCCCCGCCTTCGCAGGGACGAGCGGAATTTGGAGAGCAAATCCCTAAAGACTGACGTGGTCGTCTTTTCGTCCGGCGCCAAGTCGGTCTAGGGTCCTGCTCCCGTTTCAGGGGTCAAGGACCTTTCTCATGCGCAAGCGTCAATGCAAGATCGTCGCGACCGTCGGCCCGGCGAGTTCATCGCCCTCGATGCTGCATCTTCTGCATCAGGCGGGCGTCGATATTTTTCGCCTGAATTTCAGCCACGGCGAACACGACAAGGCGACCCGCATCATGGAATCGATCCGCGCGATCAGCCGCGACGTTGGAACGCCGATCGCCGTCTTCGCCGATCTGCAGGGACCTAAAATCCGCACCGGCGTTTTGAAAGGCGACGGGCTCGATCTCAAATACGGCGCCAAATACCGGCTGACGCTCGCGGGCGATACGACCGAGGATGATGTCATTCCAATCCCGCATCCGGAAATTTTCAGCGTTCTTGCGCCCGGCGATATTTTAAAGCTCGACGACGGCAAGCTGCAGATCACTATCGAAAGCGCCGAGAAAGATCGGATTATCGCGCGCGCCGACACGCCGGGGCGGCTCACCAACCGCAAGGGCATCAATTTGCCGGGCCGCAAGCTCCCGATCTCGGCGCTCACGGAGAAAGACCGCGCCGACCTTGCCCACGCCTTGAAGATCGGCGTCGATTATGTCGCCCTCTCCTTCGTGCAGCGCCCTGAAGACGTCGCGGAGGCGCGCGCACTCATCGGCGACAAAGCGGGGATCATTTCAAAAATCGAAAAACCGTCAGCGGTCGAGCATCTTGATGAAATCATCGAGCTCTCCGACGCGCTGATGGTCGCGCGCGGCGATCTCGGCGTCGAACTCCCGCCCGAAGACGTCCCCAACATCCAGCGCAAGATCGTGCGCGCCTGCCGCCGGGCCGGAAAGCCGGTGATTGTGGCGACCCACATGCTGGAATCGATGGTCGAATCGATCGCGCCGACGAGAGCTGAGGCGAGCGACGTTTCAACCGCCGTATTTCAAGGCGCCGACGCCGTCATGCTGTCGGCCGAAACGGCTGTCGGGCGCCATCCGCCGACGGCGGTCGCCATCATGGACCGCATCATCACCGCGACAGAGCGCGACCCCGAATGCGCCGCCTTCACTTCGCTCGACGATCCGCAAGCCGAGCACACGACGGCCGACGCGATCACCCTCTCGGCGCGGCGGATCGCGGAAATTCTCGATTGCAAGTTTGCTGTCGCTTACACAAAGACCGGATCGACGGCAAAGCGCCTCTCGCGCGACAGGCCGCATTGCGCCATTCTCGCCGCGACGCCGGACGCAAATGTCGCGAATAAAATGGCGCTCTATTGGGGCGTCGCGCCGGTCATCACCGTCGATATTTCTCACTTTCACGACATGCTGGACAAAGCGGAAGCGCTCTGTGTCCGCCACGGCGCGCAGGACGGCGACCGCATCATCATCATCGCCGGCTATCCGTTCGGACGGCGCGGAAAAACCAACACGCTGAAAATCAGCCGCATCGGCGCCAAAGGCGAATGACGAAAAGGCGCCGCACCATCGCCGCAATTTCGCCAAGCGCGGCCTCGCCGCCGTAAAATCTCCTATATTCTTCGTCCGCAATGACGCGTTCGTGTCGTCATTGTAATCGTGGCCGTCACATTTTCGCCCCGCCTCCTCGCCGATGATTGACGCCGTGGAAGTTGCGTATGGAGGATATCATGGTGCGCATCATGGAATGTGCGACGAGCAGGTGCCTTCTGGTCATCCCGGAAGATTCGCATGTCTTTGCCCGCATGGCCGAAGCGCGAGAAAAGGCGGGAGCCGCCGCAAAAAAGCGCGCGGCGAAAGTGAAATCGGCTATGGCTGAGCCGATGGCGCCAAGAGTTATGGTGACGGCTTCTTGAACCCCCGCTGAGGGAGATTATAGTTGCGGCGCTCCAACGCACAGGATCGCCGGATGACCATCAAAACCCGCGCAGTCGATTACAGCCATGACGGCAAAGCATTTGAAGGCTTGCTCGCCGTCGATGACGCGGCATCGGGAAAACGCCCTGCGGTTTTGATATCTCACGCCTGGGCCGGGCGCGGGCCGGTTGAAGAAGATTACGCAAAACGCCTCGCGGGGCTCGGCTACGCCGGATTTGCGCTCGACCTCTACGGCAAGGGCGTCTTCGGCAAGACGTCTCCGGAATGTCAGGCGCTGATGGCGCCGCTCGCTGGCGATCGCCCCTATCTGCAGTCGCGGCTTTTGAACGCCGTTGAGGTCGTGAAGGCCATTCCTGAAGTTGACGCCGCAAAGATCGCCATTATGGGGTTTTGTTTCGGCGGGCTCTGCGCACTCGACGTCGCGCGCACCGGCGCCGGCCTCAAAGGCGCCGCGTCGTTTCACGGCCTCCTCGCCGCGCCCGGCAACACCAAGGGCGTGAAGATCAAGGCGAAAGTCATCGCCTTTCACGGCTGGGACGATCCGATGGTAAAGCCTGACGCGGTAAAAGCCTTCGGCGAAGAAATGACGGAGGCGAACGCCGACTGGCAAATCCACGCCTATGGCGGCGTCATGCACGCCTTTACAAACCCGGAGGCGAACGATCCCTCCTTCGGCACGGTCTACAACAAGCGCGCGGCGGACCGGAGCTGGGAAGCGTTCAAGTTGTTTCTGGCGGAGTGTTTTGTTTAGTTTGCGGTACATCCAGTTCAACGTTGGACAAACCCGCGACACGCGCCGCCGAGAACATGTTGGCGATATCCTGCGGTCGAAATGCGAGGATTGCGCCAAAAAGCGCGAGCATCGCTTCTGCGCTCAAGTTCATCCAATCATACGACGTCATCATGAAGGGTGAGTCCGGACGATCTTTCGCCAGTTCAATAACCAACGAAACGAGGCGAACAATTATCGCTGGCATGTGTCGGACAATAAAGAACAGACCGATCAGAAAACTGCCGATTGCAACAAATTCCTTTTCAGCGAAAGCGATGGTCACGCTGCCCTCGGCCACGCCGGAAGTCGCCGCTTTGGCGAGGCGGGGCGCGAAAACCCACGCCGCAAGGCCCATGCAAAATTGGACTGCACTGCCAATTCCTGCACCGACAAACTCACTATCTTTGACCGAAGTCGACCAATCAAAATTCGGCAAATAGACGAGCCATGTAAGTGCAGCGTAAGCGATCGTGAGCGCCCACAATCTTATGATGAGAATGCAAACCGCCTGAATGCCATTCATATAATCCCCCTCTCAAAACTGCGTCCAATCAATCGGCTTCGTGCGATCAATGAACTTTTCCGCCTTCGGCATCGGGTATTTGAGGCCCGTCGCGCAATTGAACAGCACGGCGCGCTCGCTTCGGGAAATAAGCCCTTCGGAAAGCGATCGCCGGTAGGCGGCGTATGTGGCGGCGCCTTCGGGGCAGAGCAGCAAGCCTTCCTCGCGCGCCATTTCGGCCCCGGCGTCGATGATGTCGCCGTCATCGACCGCGATCGCAAAACCTTCTGACTCTCGCACTGCGCGGATAATGAGAAAGTCTCCGACCGCGATGGGCACGCGGATGCCGGCGGCGATGGTCGCCGCATTCTCCCACAAGGGCGCGTGCTCTTCGCCCTTTTCCCAGGCGCGCACGATCGGCGCGCAGCCCGCCGCTTGCACTGCGACCATGCGCGGGCGTTTGGCGCCGATCCAGCCGATTTTTTCAAGCTCGTCGAACGCCTTCCACATGCCGATCAACCCGGTGCCGCCGCCGGTCGGGTAGAAAATGACGTCTGGAAGCTCCCAGCCGAATTGTTCGGCGAGTTCCAATCCCATCGTTTTCTTGCCCTCGATGCGATAGGGCTCTTTCAAGGTCGAGACGTCGAACCAGCCGACTTTTTCTTTGCCCTCGCCGACGATTTTTCCGCAATCGTTGATGAGGCCGTTGACGCGGTAGATCTCGCCGCCCTGCACGGCGATTTCTTCGACGTTCACCGGCGGCGTATCGTCGGGACAAAAGATCGTCGAGCGCAGTCCGGCGCGCGAGGCGTAAGCGGCGAGCGCCGCGCCGGCGTTGCCGTTGGTCGGCATGGCAAGGCGCTTGAGCCCGAATTCCTTCGCCATCGCGACGGCGAGCGCCAGCCCGCGCGCTTTGAAGGACCCAGTCGGCAGGCGCCCTTCGTCCTTCACAAAAATTTCGCCGCCGCCGAGGCGGCGTTCGATGCGCGGCGCGCGGATCAAGGGCGTCACCACCTCGCCCAGCGAGACGCGGTTTTCGGCGCGCGCGACGGGCAAAAATTCGCGATACCGCCAGAAGCCATCGGTGCGGCGCGCGAGCGTTTCCTTGCTGACCGAGGCCGCGAGCGCGCCGAGATCATAGCGCACCAGCAACGGCCTTCCCGCCTCCGACAGTCCGTGCACGCGGCCCGCCTCATAGCGCTTGCCGGTGATCGAGCATTCAAGATGCGATACGAAAGTTTCGGTCATGCGGCCTGCCGCCTCGCCATTTGATTGGATAAGATCTTCTATTTGCGCCCGTCGCCTGAAATCAGGACCAGCGCCAGCGCAATTGCTCCGGGCAGGGCCTGCGTCAGCCAGATTGTCGGCTTCGCCGTTGCGCCGCCATAAACGCCGGCGACGATGACGCAAAGGAGGAAGAAAATCTGAACATCGCGCTTTTTCGCAACAAGTCCCCAGAGCAGCCCGGCGGCGAGGAAGCCGTTATAAAGACCCTGATTGCCCGCAAGGACAGCAGAGTTCGCCGATTGCTCGGCCGTCATCGAGAAAATCTTGCGGCCGACCGGATGGTCCCAGAAAAACATCTCCAGCGTCATGAAGCCGGCGTGCAGCGCCGCGACCAGAAAAACCGCAAGCCCCGAAATTATTTTCATCCCCGTCCCCTTGTTGTTCCGCCCTATTGCTGCGACGGCGCGCCCAAAAGGCCGAGCTTTTTGAGCGCAGGGGCAAATTCCGGATCGATCTCGAGCGCCATCCGATAGGCTTCCTTCGCCTTCACGCCGTCTTTTTTCGCTTCCTGCGCGAGGCCGATATTGTACCAGGCGACGTGAGATTTTCGCAGATCGTAGCGAAGCGACGATTGATAATCCTCGATCGCCTCGTCATAGCGGCGCATCAGATAATAGGTGTTGCCGCGATTTAAATAGGCCTCGGCAAGCTCCCCGTCTTTTGCAATCGCCTTGTCGAAATCGGCGAGCGCTGCATCGAGCTTTCCTTCGCGATTGAAGATGACGCCGCGATTGACGAGCGTTGCAATGCGGTCGCGTGGGGTCAGCGTTCCGCTTTTCAGCGCCTTGTCGCAATCATCCGCGTCCGAGGCGAAATTGTCGGCGGCCGCCTGATAACAAAGCAGCGCATCGGTCGCTCCGAACGTCGTCACCGCCATCTGGGCGAGAGCGCCGGAAGGAGCAATTAAGGCAATTAAGGCGCACAGAGGGGCAAACTTCACACCGACCTCCTTTATGAAACGCGAATACCGGAAAAGTGTATATCGCCGGGCTGAAAAGCGCCAGAGCGCGGTTGAGGCGACGCGCGCTCTGACTTAGGTTGCCGCCCCTGTAAAGCCAAAGGAGTTCTTATGCTGAAAAACCTTGCCGCGATTGTGACCGGATCGACCAGCGGAATCGGCCTCGCGATCGCAGACGCGCTCGCGGCCAACGGCGCCAATGTGATGCTGAACGGGTTTGGCGACGCTGACGCGATCGAAAAAGAGCGCGCCGGTCTCGAACAAAAATACGGCGTCAAAGCGCTCTATAACGGCGCCGACATGACGAAGCCGGATCAGATCCGCAATCTCGTCGCGGCCGCAACGGCCGGCTTCGGCAAAGTCGATATTATCGTCAATAACGCCGGCATCCAGTTCGTCTCGCCGATCGAAGAGTTTCCGGAAGAAAAATGGGATGCGATCATCGCGATCAACCTGACTTCCGCTTTTCATATGACGAAAGCCGCATTCGCCGGCATGAAAGCGCGCAAATTCGGGCGCATCATCAATATCGCGTCGGCGCACGCGCTTGTCGCCTCGCCGTTCAAATCCGCCTACGTCACCGCCAAGCACGGGCTTTTAGGATTTACAAAGACGATTGCGCTCGAAGGAGCCGAGTTTGGCGTCACCTGCAACGCGATATGCCCCGGTTATGTGAAAACGCCGCTGGTTGCAAAACAGATACCAGATACAGCCAAAGCGCGCGGCATGACGGAAGCTGAAGTCATTCAGAAAGTCATCCTTGAAGCCCAGCCGACCAAAAAATTCGTGAGCGTCGAGGATGTCGCCGCGCTCGCTGTCTATCTCGCCGGACCAAACAGCGGCTCGATAACGGGCGCGGCGTATCAAATTGACGGCGGCTGGGTCGCGCAATAAGCGCACTTTCTCCGCACAGAAATTTTTTGCGCGCAATGTTCATCGGCGCCTGTAGTTCATGACGATCGTGTCATGACACAGGCTTAACTGGAAATTGCGCGCATTGATCGCCAAATTCCGATCATCGCCTGATGGTCAGGCTCGGCGCCGTCCGCAAGGTCTCCCGCATCGGGATGAGGCGCCGCGAAAAAGGAGCATAAAATGTTGAAACTGTTCATGACAGGCGTGAGCGCTATTGCGCTTGCGTCAACGGCGGCGCTTGCCGACCCGGCGCAAACTGAGGTTGCGCAGGCAACGGAGACTGCACAGGCAACGGATGCGCCGCAATATATGAGCAAACCTTCGTCGCTAGAAGCGGCGATTACGCCGCTTGAAGTGACGACGCGCGCCGACAGCGAAAAGCTGGCCGCAACGGAATTTGCGGCTGCCGACACCAACAAGGACGGAACAATCGACGAGACGGAATTTGCAGCCTTCGCCGCTTATTCCGAACAAAGGGCCGCCGGCGTCGATGCGGCGAAAGCAACGCCCGCTGAAAAGGCCTTCGTCGCGATCGCCAAAGGAGACAAAAAAATCTCCAAACAGGAACTCGCTGACGCTCGCGGCAAAAGTTTCGACGCCGCCGACGCCAATCGCGACAAATTGCTCGACAAGATCGAGCAGCAAAAATTCGCGGCATTGGTTGCGGTGAAACCGGCAGGCGCGGACAAGCTTTAATCTACCCCCGGCGCGGCGCCCTCGCCGCGTCCCCCCAGAGGTCTCGCGCCTGCCCCGCGCGGGACCTCGACCCGCTTCAGCTCTCCTCAGCAGCGCCCTCGCCGTCGTCGTCCGCCTCAACAGAGGGAATGGCGTAACCTTCCGAGAGCCAGCGATGAAGATCGACATCGGCGCAGCGCTTGGAACAGAACGGATTATAGGGGGCGTCCGCCGGCGCCTTGCAGATCGGGCATTTTTCCTTGCCGCGATTGTCGTTCACCGCTCGGGCGTCAGGCGATTTCATGGGTTCGCGTCTCCATCGTGGCGCCGGGCTCAATCGTGAACCTTGCGCCGTATTTTTGCGCCAGCCGCTGCGCCCATTGCGGCCGCAGATCAGAAAGATAAGCGCCGATATCGCTCGCGACAAGCAATCTGATGCTCGCCGAAGGCCGCGCGCGCAAAGCTTTCTCGAGCGATCGCATCGCGCTCTTGGTCGACCAGTCGAGCGTGAAGCGCCGCCCCTCGACCGGCCATCCGGCGGTTGAAAATTCTGTCGCCGCCTCGAGGAGCGAGTGCTGTTCCCGGGGCATCGTCAAATCGCAAAGCCCGTCCGGCGCCAGTTTTCCAAGCCGCGCGCGCGGAAGACCCGCAACGCCCGCCCGCAGGGCATCAAGAAGTTTTGCGCGGGCGCCGGCGCCTGAAGGCGGCAGGAAATCGATAATGACGCGCCCCGCGATGGCGCGCCGGGAAATTTCCTTCGGCAAATGCGCGGCTGCCGCAAGATTGATCTTGTCGTTCAAGGCGCCGGTCGCGCCATCCGATGCGGAAGCTGTGTCAATGTCGATGAGGGCGCCGGCCTTCGTTTCATGAAAATGCAGCAGAGCGCCTGAAGCAAGGCCGACGGAGCGCTCGAGCGAGCGCGTGATCACATCGTCCCAATCTTGCGCAGGCTCAACGCGAACAGCCGCGCCATGGCGTTCAAGCACGGATTTCACTGCCGGATCGTTGACAGCGACGGCCGCGCCGCTGGCGATGCGCGCAAAATGCCGGACTGCCGAAAGCGCCGCGTCTGAAACTTCACCAATGAGCCCCACCGCGCTTGATGCGGCTTGCGCTTCACTCTTCGCTTTTTCCAAAGCGCTGAGCCCGCTCGCCCAATCGAGCGTCAGCACCGCGCCTTTGGCGTCAATTTGCGGGCGACGAACACTAGCGATAAGTCTCGCGCCCTCGACCGGGGGCTTGGCGTCTTTTGATAAAGGCAAAAATCCGTCGCGTTCCGCCCCGATATCGACAAAGGCGCCGTTCAAGGATTTTGCAACGGATTTGACGCGGCCGGAGACGATATCGCCGGTTTGCGGCGAGCGCGGCAGGCCTTCGTCGCCGCGCGCTGGTCCGAACCAAAAATGCGTGACTTCATCGCCATCGAACATTGCGGCGCGCGTTTCAGCAGCGCCGCAGTCGATGAAAACCGTGCGCGTCACGACGCCGTCCAGCCAGCGCCCTTTAAAAGGTTCGCCGTTTCATAAAGCGGCAGGCCGACAATGTTCGAATAAGAGCCGATGATCGACACAACGTGCTTGGCGAAGAGCCCCTGAATGGCGTAGCCGCCGGCTTTGCCGCGCCATTCCTCCGACGCGACATAAGCGTCGACTTCTCTCGCGTCGAGGCGCGCGACTTTGACCCGCGTTTCGACAATGCGCTGACGGCTCACCTCATCGGGCCCTGCGAGAACAAGACCCGTGAACACGCGGTGCGATCTCCCCGACATCAGCGTGAGACATTCGCGCGCCGCAGCCTCGTCCTCAGCTTTCGGCAGGATCCGGCGCCCGCAAGCGACAGCTGTATCAGCGGCAAGGATCAGCGCGCCCGGCGCCTTCGCCTTGATCAGCAAAGCCTTCGCCAGCGCGACGCGGCTGACATAGTCCCGCGGCAATTCGCCGGCGCGCGCCGATTCATCCGCGTCCGCCGCGATCACGTCATCGGGCGCAACGCCGATCTGCGCCAGCAGCGACAGCCGTCGCGGCGAGGCGCTGGCGAGGACGAGGCGGGGCCGTTCGGCCATTGCGTTATTTGAATCGGAAGGTGATCCGGCCCTTGGTCAGATCATAAGGGGTCATTTCGACCTGCACTTTGTCGCCCGCGAGAACGCGAATGCGGTTCTTGCGCATCTTGCCCGCAGTGTGGGCGATGATCTCGTGGCCCTGGTCGAGTTTGACGCGGAAGGTCGCATTCGGGAGCAGCTCCTCGACGGTGCCTTCAAATTCAAGCAATTCTTCTTTAGCCATGCAGTCCTCGGTTAGGGCGATCCCCCCCTCCTTTGGGGGCGCCCGGACAGCGGGCCTGGCAGGATCTGTGATCGCGCGCGAACCTTGCTCGGAAGCGGCATGATCCTGCTCGTGG
>JBBTJH010000099.1:0-3663 GCA_038059555.1 Pseudomonadota bacterium
CTAGCGCTTCGAGAACTGGAACGAGCGGCGGGCTTTTTTCTTGCCGTATTTCTTGCGCTCGACCGCCCGGCTGTCGCGGGTCAAGAACCCGCCGGCTTTGAGAACTGAGCGAAGCCCCGGCTCGTAATAGGTGAGCGCGCGGGCGATGCCGTGACGGACAGCGCCGGCCTGGCCCGACGGGCCCGAGCCCTGGACCGTGCAGACGACGTCGAACTGGTCTTTGCGGTTTGCAGCGATCAGCGGCTGCTTGATGATCATCTGCAGAACCGGACGGCCGAAATATTCCGCCTGATCCTTGCCGTTGACGGTGATCTTGCCGGCGCCCGGCTTGATCCAGACGCGCGCGACGGCGGTCTTGCGTTTGCCGGTCGCGTAGGAGCGGCCGTATTTGTCGATCTTCGGCTCACGGACGATTTCCGGCTGAGCGGCGACAAGGCCGGCCTCTGCGGCGACGGATTTGAGGTCTTCGAAGGAGGTTGTGCTCATGGCTTAGGCGCTCTTCGCTTTTTTATCGAGTTTCGCGTTCTTCGAATTGAGGGCGGCGACGTCGAGTTTCACCGGGCTCTGCGCATCATGCGGGTGTTCGCCGCCGGCGTAGATTTTGAGGTTTGTCATCTGGCCGCGCGCAAGCGGCGAGTCTTTCGGCATCATGCGGCGAACGGCGTTCTCAAGAACGCGGCCCGGGAAACGCCCGGCGAGGAGGTCCTTCGCGGTGCGCTCTTTGATCCCGCCGGGATAGCCGGTGTGCCAGTAGAATTTGTGCTGGGCGCGCTTGTCGCCGGTCAGGACGACTTTATCGGCGTTGACGACGATGATGTTGTCGCCGCAATCGACGTGCGGGGTGAACATCGGCTTGTGCTTGCCGCGGAGACGCATGGCGATGACCGACGCGAGGCGGCCGACGACGAGGCCCTCCGCGTCAATCAGGATCCATTTCTTCTCTACGTCCGCAGTCTTGGCGGAATAGGTTTTCATGTCACTGTTCCTCGAAGTCCAAACATAAGGCCGGACTGGCGTTCAGGGCCTGTCCGACCGTTTCGAGGGCGGCGGATACCAGCCGCGACGAGAGGCGTCAACGCTAATTCGACTTTTATAGCAAAAATCGGCGTTTTTGGAGTGTGGTATCCATATACCGTATTTGAGCCGGCGCCTGCTGCCCGATCCGGCCAATTCTGCTATCTGCCTCCAGCGCCAAAGGAGTCGCCGCCATGCGTATGATTTCCGCCATCCTTGTTCTTCTGGCTCTTTCTGCGTGCGACCGCACCAGGACTGCCGACCCCTCCCCGCCCGCTGCGCCGGCGGTCGAGGTGCGGGAAGTCGCTGCGGCCGATGGCTATGGCCAGAATGGCGATGATGTGAACTCGGTCGCCTTCTGGTCGCATCCGAGCGTCAATTTCCAGAGCCTGCTGATCGCTGCAACGGGCGATGGCGTTAAAGCCTTCAATATCGAAAGCGGCGAGGAAGTCGCTTCCGCGCCGGGCCCCGTCACAAATCTCGCCGTCTTTTATCTGGGCGAAGGCGAGATCGCGCAAGGCTATGCGATCGCGCGGGCGGGCGACGCCTACGCCGTTTATGCGGTCGCCAATGACGCGCCGGCGCTCGCGCCGCTCATCGTCACGGGCGCCGCTCCCGGCGCTGACGCATTCTGCATCAGCGGCGGCGTTCTTTATGAAGCAGGCCGCGACCAGCTTGCGGCGCGAGAAATTGCGGTGCTGACCGGCGGCGTCGTCCTCAGCGACGCGCGCAAAGTCGCGGCGGCGCCCGGCGTCACCTCCTGTCACGTCGATGACCGGACCGGCGAGGTCATCACTATCGGCAAGGATGGCGCGATCAAGCGCGTCGATCCTTCTACCGGCGAGAGTTTCGGGCTGGCGTTTGTCGATGCGGCAACCGCGTCGGCGCTGTTCCTGATGACGACGCCCGAGCCCGATAATGCGGCGGGAGGCGTCATCGCCGTCCTCACCGGCGCCAGCGGCGTCATCAGCCTCTACGATCAAACAGACGGTCACGCGCTCGGCGCCGTGCGCGTCAAATCGACATTTGACCTTGATGCGGTCGCGACGGCGAAAACCATCGCGGCAGGCTATGGCAATTACGGCGGGATTTACCGCGACGGCGCACTGGCTGTCGTGACGGCAGGAAAAGGCGCGCCGATCCGGCTCGTCCCCTGGACCGGAATTCTCGATGCGTTGAAACTGACGCCTGGAGAAAACGTCGATCCGAGGACGCCTCAGCCCGTGACGGAAACGGAACGCGTCATCGACATCGAGTTTGCGCAGCCGTGAGCGCTGAACAACGCCGCTCCGAAAACGATCAGCGCGCCTGCCTGATGGGCGAGCCCGAGCGAGATCGGCGTGGCGGCAAGCACTGTCCAGACGCCGAGGCAAATCTGAAGGACTATCGCGGCGAGGAGGAGATGCGCCCTCCCTTTCAGATCGCTCTTGCGCGCAGCGATGAAAAACCAGACGGCGGCGATCGCCAGAATATAAGCGCCGAGGCGATGATTGAATTGAACGGCGGCCGCCGTCTCAAAAATATCGCCGAGCCCTGCAGCGCCGTTGAAATACCCGTCCGGGAAAAACTTGCCGTCCATCAACGGCCAGGTGTTGAAGGTGCGCCCGGCGCGCAGGCCCGCAACGAACGCCCCAAGGATCATCTGGAGATAAACGCCGCCGGCGAGGGCGAGCGCATAGGGCGCCAACCTATGCTTTCGCTCCCGCTTGACGCTGACAAGATCGAGCGCGATCCAGAACATCGCTGCAAAAAGCGCGACAGCAAGCGCGAGATGCGCGGCGAGCCGGTACTGGCTGACATCGACCCGTTCGGTAAGACCGCTCGACACCATCCACCAGCCGAGCGCTCCTTGCGCGCCGCCGAGAACAAAAAGTCCCGCAAGCCTCACGCCGAGCGAGCGATCGATCCGGCGCGTCGCGGCGAAATATATAAGCGGGATCAAAAACGCGAAGCCGATAAGCCGCCCGAGAAAACGATGGCCCCACTCCCACCAGTAGATCTCTTTGAAGTCGCCGAGCGACATTCCCCAATTGACTTCGGCGTATTCCGGAATGGTTTTGTATTTCTCGAATTCCGAAAGCCAGTCGGCTTGGCTCAAGGGCGGTATGGCGCCGGTGACCGGCCGCCATTCGACGATCGAAAGACCGGCATCGGTAAGGCGCGTCGCGCCGCCGACGATCACCATCAACGCGATCAGCGCGCACATGGCGAACAGCCAGAGGGCGACGGGCCTCAATCGATCAGCTTGAACCTGCATGACGCTTCTCTAACCCGGCCCGTTCCCCTCACGATGCGGCGGACCGTCGCGGAGGCGCATTCATGAAACCGCGCGTGAAAAAACTCATGGGCCTCCTCATCCTGTTGCCGGCGCTATTGCTCTATTTCGGGGCGGTCGTGACGATCTCCGACCGGCTGCCGTCGTTCTGGCTGGTGAAATTGGTCTATTTCATTGTGACCGGTCTTGCCTGGGCGGTTCCGGTCATTCCATTCATCAGATGGATGGAAAAAGCGCCGGACGAAAATAAAAAGAGCGCCGGATGAACGCGGTCCACTCCTGCTTCCTGAAATGCGCGATGACGCGGCGCAGGGTCATGGGGCGGTCCAGGATCGTAGGGCGGGTCTTGACCCGCCAAGTGCTTGTTCCGCGAG
>JBBTJH010000100.1:0-8787 GCA_038059555.1 Pseudomonadota bacterium
CAACGCTTGACGAGGAAGAGATCGCGCTCCTTGCGCCGCTCATCGCCATGCGGCTTGGCGTCAGCGTCACCAATGCGGCGATCATGCGGACTTTGACCCCCGAGAACGCCCATCTCCAGATCAGCGAGGCGCCGGCGTGGCGCCTGCTCGACTATCTCGGCGATGTCGGCGACGGCCTCATCGAGGCTGAAATTCGCGCTGCTTGCCGCTCGGACGATCCCTCTTCAACGGCCGCGGCGAAGAAAAGCCTTCTCGTCCGTCGGCGGAAGATCGCGCCCGGCAATCAGGCGCTCTTCTACGCCGAACCGTTGCGACTTGTTCGCGGCGAGCGGCATTTTCTTTATGACGCCGACGGCGCCGAGTATCTCGACGTCTACAATAACGTGCCCCATGTCGGACACGCGAACCGCCGCGTAGTCGATGCGGCAAGCCGCCAATTGGCGAAGCTGAACGTCAATACGCGCTATTTGCAGGATATTCACGTCGATTACGCCGAGCGCATGCTGGCGCGGTTGCCGGCATCGCTTACTAAAATCGTATTCCTGAATTCGGCGAGCGAGGCCAATGAGCTCGCTTTGCGCCTTGCCCGGGCCGCGACCGGCGCACGCGACATGATCGTCATGGATCACTGCTATCACGGCGCCACCACCGGCGCGATGGATATTAGTCCGTACAAGTTCAATCACGCAAAATCGTTAAGCGCAAAACCTGACTGGGTTCATGTCGCGCCTCTCCCCGACATCTATCGCGGCGCGCGGCGCGGGCCGGGCGCGGCTGAAGGATATGTTGCGGATTTGAAGTCCGTAATCGAGGGCGCTTCATCTGCGGGGCGAAAAATCGCAGGTTTCATCTCGGAATGCGTTCCAAGCGTCGGCGGCCAGATCGTCCTTCCAGGCGGCTATCTCGCCGCCGCCTACCATATGGTGCGCGACGCCGGCGGCGTCGCGATCGCCGACGACGTGCAGACGGCGCTCGGGCGCCTCGGAACCCATTTCTGGGGCTTTGGACCGCAGGGCGTGACGCCCGATATCGTCGTCATGGGAAAGCCTTTAGGCAACGGTTATCCCCTCGCCGCCGTCGCCATGACGGAAGAAATTTCAGCGGCGTTTTCAGCCGGCCCTGAATTCTTTTCGACCTTTGGCGGGTCGAGCGCTGCTTGCGCCGCAGGCAATGCGGTCCTCGACGTGATGCGCGATGAGGCGCTGCAAGATCAGGCACGAGCAATCGGCGTGGCGCTTGTCGCCGGGCTCAACGACCTCGCGGCGCGCCATCAATTGATCGGCGATGTGCGCGGCGCCGGGCTCTTCCTCGGCGTCGATCTTGTGACCGATCGCGACATGCGGGGGCCTGCGACCAAGGCTGCGTCTTTTATCAAGAATATCTTGCGCGACCGGCGCATCCTTCTTGGTACGGAAGGACCGGACGACAATGTTCTTAAAATCCGGCCGCCGATGACGTTTGACGATGCCGCTGCTGATCGCTTGTTGACAGAGCTTGATAGGGCGCTCGGCGAGGCTGCCGCTATTTGATCCGTGCACGGAACTGCACGCTGAAACTAGGATCAGGATTGCCCGCCAGCATCTTCCCCTTCGGGTTGAGGCAGAGGTGCCTGACATTGGGGTCGTAGCCGGCCGACGGCGTATAAGTGCACGCGGCGAACGACGCCGGTTTAGTCGCGGAATTTGAATATTTGACATCGGTCGCCAGTGTGAACGTCAGACCGGCGCTGCTTTGCGTGAAGTAAACGGCGCCCGTCGCGGGGCCCGCGCCGTCAATATCGGCGTTATAAAATTCGACATTCGATGGGATCGGATCAGAGAGGAAGAGCGTGTTCGTATCGACTGTGCCGTCGCCCGAATTGGTGACGGTCATCGTATAGTAAACGTCGCTTCCGGGAATGGCGAATTGAGAAGTTCCGCTCGTCCCGACCATCGTCACGGTCTTGATCGCCGAGAGCAGCGGCATGACCTTATCAAAGGTGACGTGGCTGATCCCGAGCTGCTGGCCGCCCGGGTCAAAGCCCGGGCCGCCGGCATCGTCGCCAGAAAAATAGACGATGCGGACGGCGGTAATTTGCAAGGTTCCGAAATTGAAGGCGAGATTGCCGTCTGTCGTCGTCGACGCCGCCGCAGTCGTTCCTTCCCAGCCATCGCCGAAAGTTTCATCGTCGACGCCGACGGCGGGCCCCAGCGTTGCAAAGGCGCCGGTCTTGGCGTTAACGAAGCCGGATCCCGTATTGTAATAAACCTCAACGAAATCGTCCCATGAACTTTCATCGACGTCGGTCAACGTAAATTTGAGCGCGGTGACCGCTTCGGAAAAAGTGAGGTTGACAGTCACCTTGTCGTCGGGATCCAGCCTGTTGTTGTCGAAGCCGACTTGCGCGTAGCCGGTGAAGCCGCCCTGCGCATCTTGTTCGTAGCTGAGGAAGTCGTTGCCGGCGTAAGCGAGGAATGATCCGCCGTCAGTCACTGTGGACCATGTCACAGTAGTCGTGACGCCAGCCGATGTCGTCGTCGTGCCGGAGGTGATGGCGTTTTCGTCTGCAATTCCGAGCGTTGACCAGTCGAGTATGCCGGCAACTTGCGCCTGCGCCGCGCCGGCCATGACCGGCGAGGTCAGAACCAGGGCCGCGAGAAGCCGTATAACCGCGCCGAACCTCATTGGCCGCGCTCCGGCGAAATCGCGTTCAAGAGGCCGCTCGCGGTCGACTGGTCGAACTTGATGCGCAGTTTCAGATACGGGCCGACCCTTGAATATTCAGCGGCTGCGAAATCCTCGTCGACAAATCCGGAGAAGTTCCACCCGAACGACAGCCAGACATTGTCGGCCGGTGTGAAGCCGACCGAGGGACCGAAGGAATAATCGAGGGTTTTCGCGTTGAACGAATAAAGGCCCTCGCCATGGAAGGCGATATCAACGCGGTCGGTGAGATCGTAGCGCGCCTCAGCGCCTAAAAGCTCGGTGACGCCGTCAAAGGTCGCGCCGCCGGTTTTCAGCACGGAGTATTTGAACCCGTGATTGAGCGCGAGCTGCAGCCGGTCGGTCGCCATCGCATTCAGCGTCAGATTGTGCACGGCCTTCCAGCTTTCGCTATCTTGATCGATCTCCCGCTGCTTGACGTCAAAACGGTTAAAAATGATTAACCCTTCGTCATTGGGCCGCCAGGAGGAGCCAAGGCGCAGATCGAAGCGGCGCTCATCCGGCGTCAGCTCGTTATTGTCGCCCTGGAACCTGCCCGCCGCAGCAAAGGAGAGCTTTTCCGACAATTCGCGCGCGGCGCCCGCCGCCACCATGTAGCGCTGACCGGTGTTGGTCTTCTTCATTTCAAAACGGCTTGAGCCGGACGTCGCGTCATTGCGATATCCGGCCCCGACGTAAAGCGATGTGTAAGCGCCGCCCGTCAGTTCAAAGGGCGATCGCGGCAGGTCGGGAACGATGTCGTCCGGCGCGTCTACGGCGCCCCGCTCCTTCAGATCTTCGCGCCGGGCCATACCGAGCGACCCGGTCCATTTATCCGAAAGCTTCACCTGCTGGTCGATGCCGAACGTCGCGCCGATCCGCTCCCCGGCATCTTGCATGGTCCGGTCGCCGGCGAGCGTGATCTTGCCGCCGTCCCAGGGCTCGGCGGTCAGCCCTACCGTGGTGTTCGACTGCGAGATTGCGTCGCCGTCCAGAATTTCATGGGTCGCGCTCAAGGTGAAACCTTCGAGCAGCTTCTGATCGAAGCCAACGCTCGTCCGGGTCGGGAAGAGCGACGAGGCGTCATCGCCGGCGATCGGGCGTTCATGCGCGGCGCGGAGCGATAGTCCAAGGTTTTCAAACCTCTGCTTCACGGCGGCGACGGCGAAAAGGCCTTCCCGGCGCGGTCCGGTTTGCGGATCTTCGCGAACGGCGCGCAATCCTGCCGACCCCGATGTCGCAGTTGATTCCTGACGCAAGGTAACCTCAGCGAGATCGCGGCTCGCGCCGGTCGTGAGATTTTCTTCGCGATAGGTCTTGGCGTCGATGAAGCGCGCACCGCGCCGGGCGCCCGTCTTGTCTTCAAATTCGTCAAGCTTCAAGCTTGCCTCGGCGCCATATCTCAAAACCCCGACTGTCGCAGATGTCTGCTGGGCCATCCCGAAATTCGGCTCGACGCGGCTATAATACGCCTTCGCGGAGAGGAGGTCGCCGGTATGGCTGACCTCGGCGAGATAGGCGTCGGCGCGGTCGTCGATGGTAGGTCCGTCGCGCAGGCTCGTCGCATATTCGAGGCGGACCTGATCCTTGTCGGTCACATCAAGCCGGACGTCGGCGCCGGCAAGGTTCGTCCGCTCGCCTGATAGACCCGGCGCCTCTTCATGAATGAAGGTCGCGCCCGCTTCGCCGCGCCCCGCAAGGAAGCGCACGGCGCCACGGCCGCCGGCGGTCAGATTGCGATCGACCGGCGTGGCCGTTTCATAGTCGACGATGATGACGTTCGGGTTGAACGCCGCATCAGCCGCCGGGACCGGAAGCCGAAAGATGATCTCGCCCGTTTCGAAATCGATATCATAGTCGGCGTAACGAACGAGCGTCGCTGATGCGATGACGACATCGGGACGGAAGCGATCGCGCGTTTCGATCAAAATCGATTCAGAATTCCGGACCAGCGGCGTCGCGGAGAGCGTAAACGGTCCCGAGGTGCCGTCGGCGGCGAGCTCATCCTTGACGAAGGCCTGATTGGTTTCCGCCGCAAAGCCCGTAAAGGCGAAGCGCTCGCTGTCATAGACCGTCTGCAGGCCGGAAAGACGGCGGTCATACCGGCTGAGTTTCGTCTCGGTAAGCCCGGTCTGATAATCGCCGAACTGCGCCTTGAAGCCGTTCTTTTCGGCTTTCAAATAAATTGGGTAGCGGCTTTGCGCCTCGAAGCGCTGGGTCGATCGGTCGCCGTAAAGCGGATAACGATCATCGGGATCGATTACGTCAAACAGCTCAGTGTCGGCAGATCCGCGTTCATTTTTGCTGTCGCCGGCGATGGTGACGAGCCAATCGCCTTTGATCGTTCCCTTGGCGAAGCCGGCGATGCGCCCGTCGCCGATCAGCTCCGAGCCTTTCGGGTTTTTAAGAGCGCCGCCGCCTTTCTCGAGCCCGCCTTCGCCTTCAGCAAGGCCGACGACGATCCAGTCGCGCAAAGCCGGCTTCACATAAGTCGTAAACGAGCGTTCCGACCCGTCATCGAGCTTCACCTTGATGCGGGCAAGACCGGTTTCGACGGTCGGCTCAAGCTCGATGAGCGCGACGCCGCCCTGTCCGACAGGAATGCCGGCCGACGCCGACAATGGCGCGTCAAGCGGCCGGCGTTGATCGAGAACCACGCTCGTCGCCGCGCGAAACGGCGGCGCGATCTCGACAGCGATGAGATGGCCGTCGCGAACGGGGCGCCCGGCGCCGTCGGTCACTTTGACGGCGATAACGGGACGCGTCTTACCGTCGGCAAAGGCGTGGGTCTTATCCGCCAGCAGCGTCACGCGCGCCGCATGGTCGATATAATCGACCGAACGCGCGAGGCGCGCGACTTCGACGCCGTTTTGATCTTTTAACACCGCTTCGAAATGATTTTCGCCCTCGAGAAGATCGACGCCCTTCCAGCGCGTCAGCGCGACGGTGCGCATGATCGACACCTCGCGGCCCGCGAAATTCTCCATCGGAACTTCGTGGCCGTTGAGGAAGAGCGCCGGGCGAAATTTCGCGTCGTGCTTCAACCCGATATTGATCGAAGGCGACGACGGCGTGACGCTCGTCGCGGGATAAGCGAAGGCGAGATCGGCGTCCTTCTGACTGTTCAGCCAGATCTTGTCATAGGATTGATATTCGGTATCGACGTTGAAGGCTTTTTTCCCGGCGCCGGAAGCATTGCTCAGGGCAGTCTCGCCGGTCTTCTTCACATAGAAATTCGCGCGCCAGATATTGCCGCCCGCAGCGTCGACGAATTGCGAGCGCGCCGACCCCGCATAGCGCGTGTTGCTGACGCAACGCACCAGTTCATACCCGGCGGGGAGGCTCGCTTCATCGACCTGCACCACATGGGTTCGCGGCGTCACGTCTTCGAAATGATAAAGCCCGTTCTCGTCGGAAACGACTGTTGCGCCGGTTTCCATGTAAAGCCGGACGCCGGCGAGACCTTTGCCGGCGCGCAGGTTTTTCGAAACGCCGTTTTCGATGTCGCACCCGTCTTCGATGAGGCGGCCGACGATCGTGAGACTCGACCGGAAGAAATCGTCGTTGACGGTGACCGAGGCTTCCGCGCGGTTTGAAAGTGCGGCCCCGCCGAGGCTTATCGCCTGCGCGCGATTGACGGCCGCGCCCGCTTGCGCTCCGGAGGAGATTTCAAGGACATAGGTAAGATTAGAAGTAGCGCCCGGAGCGACCAGCCCGGCGTCGAAAGTGAGCGTGCGACCGTCGACGGAAACGGCCGGATCGGCGATCAAGGATCCGTCAAGACGCGCCGACCCTTGCTGATAGCGAAAGCCTTGCGGCAACTGGTCGGATATCCGCGCCGCAGCGGTTGTCGAGGCGCGGTTTTCAATCGAGACCCGGTAGCGGATGAAATCGCCGATCGCCGCGTTGTCGGCGTCAGCGGACTTCGTCACAACAAGATCCGTGCTCGGATCAAGCGGAAAGTCGAGCTCAACATCGCCGGTAGCAGTGAGCGTGAACGGCTGTCCGTAGGACCCGGGGATGATCGTGAATGGCGCATTGGCGAGGGCGGCGAACGACGGCGCTGCGAGCGTTGATGGCGCGCCATAGCCGGCAGGCGGCGTCACCACGAGGCGGTATGACCCCGGCGCCATGATCGGAAAGCGGAATTGGCCGGTGGCGCCCGGATAAACGAGCCCGCTGGCGTCGGTGACCGGCTGGCCCGTGACGACGGTCGAAGGATAGGCCGAAAAGCCGTCGATCCCGTAGACTTGCGCTGGAAGGCCGGTCGCAGCGTCAACAATCGTCACGCTCACGCCGTCGATGAGGGCGCCGGTCAAACTGTCGAAAACCCGCCCGAAGGGATCGGCGCCGGCAATATCGGTTGAAATTTCGGTTGAATCGAACGGGTCTTGATAGCGCGCAGTGATGATCGAGCCCTGCGCGAGCGTCAAAATGCCGTCATTTTGGACCGCCGCGCCGGAGGCGCTGGGGATCCATGCGAAGAACTCACCCGTATTGGGGCCGCTTTCATAAAGCCGCAGCGTGACGAAATCGCCATTGGCGGTCCGGACGGTCGCGACCAGCGTTTCGATCCGGGCGGGATCGCCGTTCTGCCCGGCGTCGCGCACCCGGACGATCACCGGCTCGCCATCGAAATAGTCCGACGCGGGGGTCAGCAATACCGGGCTCGCCGTATTGATGAGCGCGCCGGCGGGTGTGCGTAGCGGCCCTACCGTCAGAAATGCTCCGCTTGCGGACGGCTGGTAGTCCGACCCGTTCAGGCTGACCGCAATTCCATCGGGCGCATTTGGCGAGTAGCGGAAAAATTCGATCGTCGAGGGCGTTCGCACGGCTTCGATCGTGAAACTCGCGGGCGCCGTGACAAGACTCGCCGGGCCGGAGCTGGACGTATAGGAAATCTGGGCGACGTTATCGACCTGGGCGCCGAGCGTTGCAGCGTCCGCGCGTCCGGAGGCGGCCGCCGCGAGCGCGACGATGGCGGCGAGAAACCGCGACAGACCCCGAATGACGCCCCTTTTACTCACTCAACTCGAGCTCTTTCAGCTCCGTTACGCAAGGCTCTCTAGTGTGGCGACGCCGCCGCACCGGGTTTCGATGCGACGGCTCGTCGAAGTCCCGGATGAAAGTCGCGATTAGCGGACGAGCGCCCGTATCGTGACCGTGCCCGTCGCACCCGGCGCCAACGAGGCGCTGGTCAATCCAACTGTGCAGCTCGTCGTGCAGCCGACGGCCGGCGTCGATAGCGTGCCGGCGACGGTGAAGCCCGACTGAGCTGCGGAAACAAACTGCACCTCGTTCGGAAGGACGTCGCTGATCGCGACATTGGTCGCTGTTGCGGAGGCGCCAACCGCATTTGAGGCCGAGATGACGTAAACGACGCACGCGCCCGGCGTTGCAAAGCCGCCGGCGATCGCATCGGTCGCGCAGTTGACGGGATTGGTGGCGACGACCGCGACAGTTTTGGAAGCCGTGAGCGACGCTGCTGAAACAGTGTAGGTCGCGGTCGAGGAATGCGCGCCGTCATTGGCGACATCTTCCGGCGCGCCAGCGGTTCCAGCGCCGTCAGCAAGGACGCTGTCCGCCGCGCCGGTCATGACGTTGGAGGCGGCCTGCGTGATGTTCGTGCCGGGCGTCGAGGCATAAGCGGGGTCGAGCGAGACCGTCGGATAATAGGAATCGGCGATCAAGATGACGTCGTCGGTCTGGCCGTTGGTCGCGGTTCCCGGAACGTTGCCGGAAATGATGACCCAGATCTTGGCGTCCGGCGCGAGGTTGGCGGTGACGCCCGCGCCCAGCGTGTAAGAGGTTCCCGCGCCCGCATCGTCAACGCCCGGCGTGAAGACGCCGTCGCCGCCGGCGTCGACGTAATACCGCGCCGTGTATGTGCCGATATCGAAGGTGTCGGTTCCGACATCCTTGATCGACAGGCGATAGGCGACGTTGTCATTCCCGGTGTTCTGGACGCCGTAGACAAGCTGCGCGCCGGTTTGACCCGGCGAAACGCTGGCGCCCGAGACAGTCGCGACCGTCACATCGACCTTGCGGTCGACAGTGAAGAGCGTCGGCGCGCCAGACGTGTTGATCTGCGTCTGCGACAAGCCG
>JBBTJH010000101.1:0-5635 GCA_038059555.1 Pseudomonadota bacterium
TCGCGGTCCTTGCGGTCGGCGTCATCGCGCTTCTTGCGGACGTCTTCTTCCTTGCGCGCCTGGACGAGCGCGGCGGCGCGCGCCTGCTTCTCGTCTTCCGAGAGGGTGCGAAGGACGTTTGGCTGCGCCGACTTTTCAACCGGCCTTTCCGCCGACTTCTTCTCGGGCGGCGCCTTGACGGCCGCGATCTCGCGCTCGGGCGGCGCGGCTTCCGCCGCCTCGTCGTCTTTCTTCACGCCGATGACGCGGCGCTTTTTCGTCTCGACGACGACAGTCTTTGAGCGGCCGTGGCTGAAGCTCTGCTTTACCGCGCCCATTTCCGAGCGGCGCAGGGAAAGCGGACGGCGTCCGCCCTTTTCGGCTTCAGAATTTTTTTCGACGTCGTCAGTCATCCAATCTCCGTTCCCGCCGCTTCAATGCGGCGGACTCCCGTCAAAGGCGGGGGCGAGCCCCTCCCTCAGAAAGCGGCCTTGGACATAACGCCCAAACCCGCCGCGGTCCACCGTCATCTGGGGACCTGATAAAGTCTCGTGCGGCCCCTAAATTGCGGCCGCTCTGACGCCGTCGAGACGCTCAGCTTCCCGTCTGAAACGATCGGCGGCGGCGCCCTTTAAAAGCGCCGCGTGTTTGACGCCCTCGCGGCCGAAAGCGGCTGACATTGCCGCGCTCGAAAGCCCGCGATGCTGAAAGAGTTCTTTGCCGAGCCTCGACAATTTTTCGCGCCCGTCATCGGCGGCGTCCGACGCGGATAAGAGAACGCTCGCCTTTCCCTTGGCGAGGGCTTCCTTGACCTGATCGAAGCCGAGAACGGCCTCGCCGGTGCGCCGCGCCAGCCCCAGCGCATCAAGGGCGCGTTTTTCGAGCCCCGCTTCAATGCTCTCGATGAGGCCCTCGGGCGCGGCCGCCGCCACTTTGAAGGCGCGGGCGAACAAGCCTTTGGAAACGGCGCGTGAAAGGAGAGCCCGATCGGCGGAAACCCAAGCGCCGCGCCCGCCAAGCTTTTCGGCGAGATCAGGCGTTACAATCCCGTCAGGCGACAGGGCAAAGCGAATGAGACCCGTGGGCGGCGTCTCGCCGCCCCCGGCTATGCAGGTCCTGGTCCGGCCTTCGGACGCCTCATTGCGCGACTTCGCCAGCGGCCGCCTCCTGTGCCGCAGCAGCGTCCGCCGCGGCTTTGTCGAGATCTTCCTGCGTCACCCAGCCCGCCGCGATCCGCGCGCGCATGATGAGCTTTTCGGCGTCTTCGCCCTTTAATTTGTAGGCCTCGAGGATGCCGTCATAATGTTTCTTTTCGCCATCGACGCGCTCGGTCCAGCCGGTGAGATCGTCGGTGACGCAGCCCGCGAAATCCTCAACCGTCTTGATGCCGTTCTCGCCGAGCGTGACGATCATCTTCAAATCGAGACCCTCGATGTCGAGGAGGCCGTCTTCGACGCCAAGCTCCTTGCGGCGGGCGTCCATTTTCTTCGCCAGCGCCTCCAGCCAGTCCTTGGCGCGCGCTTGAAGTTCGGAGGCGGTCTCTTCGTCCATGCCCTCGATGTCGGTCAGATCCTCAATGCCGACGAAGGCGAGTTCCTCGATCTTGGCGAAGCCTTCCGAAACAAGGAGACCGGCCATCATGTCGTCGACGTCGAGCGCTTCCATGAAAAGCTCCGAACGCTGACGGAATTCTTCCTGGCGCTTCGTCGATTCTTCCGCTTCCGTCATGATGTCGATTTCAAATCCGGTGAGCTGCGAGGCGAGGCGGACGTTTTGGCCGCGCCGGCCGATCGCGAGCGATAATTGTTCGTCCGGCACCACAACCTCGATGCGGTCGAATTCCTCGTCGAGAACGACCTTCGAGACTTCGGCGGGCGCAAGCGCGTTGACGACAAAGGTCGCGGGGTCTGGCGACCACGGAACGATGTCGATTTTCTCGCCGCCAAGTTCGTTGACGACCGCTTGAACGCGCGATCCCCTCATGCCGACGCAGGCGCCGACCGGATCGATTGAATTGTCGTTCGACATGACGCCGATCTTGGCCCGGCTTCCGGGGTCCCTCGCGACCGCCTTGATTTCGATGACGCCGTCATAAACTTCCGGCACTTCCTGCTCGAAAAGTTTCGCCATGAAGCGCGGATGCGAGCGCGAGAGGAAAATCTGCGGGCCGCGCGCTTCGCGACGAACGTCCATGATGTAAGAGCGCAGCCGGTCGCCGTTGCGATAATTCTCGCGCGGCAGCTGCTGGTCGCGGCGGACGACCGCTTCGGCTTTCCCAAGATCGACGATGACGTGCCCGTATTCGACGCGCTTGATGATGCCGTTGATGATCTCGCCGATGCGGTCTTTATAGTCCGCATACTGACGGTCGCGCTCGGCGTCGCGCACTTTCTGGGTGATGACTTGTTTTGCCGACATCGCGGCGACGCGGCCGAAATCGATCGGCGGCAGGGGCTCCGAGATGAAGGCGCCGATTTCGGCTTCAGGGTTCTTGTGCAGCGCTTCTTTCAGCGTGATCTGCGTCGCGTCGTTTTCGATCGCCTCGACGACTTCCAGAAGGCGCCAGAGCCGCGTTTCACCGGTCGCCGGGTTGATCTCGGCCTTGACGAGGGTTTCATGCCCGTAGCGCGAGCGCGCGGCTCTTGCGAGCGCGTCTTCCATCGCGTCGATGACGAGCGCCCGGTCGATCGATTTTTCGCGGGCGACCGCGTCGGCGATCTGGATCAACTCGAGCTTGTTCGCGCTAACGGCGTTCATTGCAGGTCTCCATGATGGTCATTTGACTTCTCCTTCAGCGCGTCGTTTTGGGGCGCGTCTTTGGCGGCGTCCTTCGCCGCTTTGAGGCTTTCCCGGATAAGCTCCTCGGTGAGGACGAGCTTGCCGGACTGGATAAAGGCGAACGGGATCAGCGCGGTTTCTTCCTCACCCTCGACGTCGAGGCAGATATTGTCGCCCTCGACGCCGGCGAGGACGCCTTTGAATTTCTTGCGGCCCTCGATCATGCGATCGATTTCGATCTTCGCCTCGTAGCCTTGCCAGTCGTGATAGTCCTTGAGGCGCACCAGCGGGCGGTCGATGCCGGGCGATGAAACTTCTAGCCGGTAGGCGCCCGCGATCGGGTCCGCCTCTTCAAGGATCGGCGACAAGGCGCGCGAGAGCCGCGCGCAATCTTCCGCCGACATCGTGTGATCGGGACGCTCCGCCATGATCTGCAAGGTGAGAGATTCTTTTCCGGTGATGCGAATGCGCACGAGCTCGAACCCTGCCGCCGAGATCGCGGGGCCGACGAGTTTTTCGATGCGCTCTTCAAGAACCGACAAAGCGGGCCATCCGGTGGAATAAGCGGGCGGTAACAAAAAAGCGGGCCCGGCGGGCCCGCTTTCGATAAGATCGATAGCGTTTGGATGGGGCTTATAGGCCCGCGTCTCCCCTTTGTCACGCCCTCCCTTCAAAATGTCCGTCGGTACTGGATTTTCTGCTATCTCTCAGCGAAAGTCCCGGGAAGTGGGATCACAGGGCGCTCGCGGGGGCGGGCAATTTAAGGGGTAGTTTCATGTTTGGACGTTTATTGGCGCTGATCGCCGGCGCCGCGCTCGCCGTCGCCGCCTCACAAGGGCCGGCCTTCACCGACCAGTATATCCAGAATTTGACCGGCCGGATCGACGAGCTTCGTCCAATCGTCGAGGAATTCGATACGAAAGTCGGCGAATATAATTACACCCGCGCCTCGGCGATGGCCGAGTGTTCGACGGCGACCGGCTTGCTGGACGCTCTTTGTTCCACCTACGAAACGGTTGTCGGCCGCTATGAAATGCTGGTCGCCCACATGGCGGAGCTGAACGCCGCCTCGATCTGGACGCGGCCATTGGTGCTCGCGCGGACCTATAAGAAGGATATCGCCGAGAGCGTCTATTCGGTGTTCAAGCCGGCTATTCCCGCAACGCCCGAAGGCTTTGCCTATGGCGGCGGCGGCTTCCTCGCCGGGTTCCTCGCGCTCTCGATCATCTTCGGGATTTTTGGCGGGATTTTTGGGGGCGGCAGACGCTACGCCTGAGCGGGGCCTGGCGGCCCCTTGAAAGGCCATTGCGATGTACAAGCTCTATTATTCGTCCGGCGCCGCCAGTTCCGCGGTTCACTGGATGCTGATCGAGATCGGCGCGGATTTTGAGCTTGCGCCCGTCGATCTCGAGCGGGGCGAGCAGAAAAGCCCAGCGTATCTGAAGCTCAATCCCGCAGGTCAGGTGCCGACCCTGGTCGTCGACGGCGAGCCCTTCACCGAGACGGCCGCAATTTTGATGTGGCTAGCCGAACGCCATCGCGGCGCCGGGTTCGATGTCGAGCCGACGGACGCGTTAAGGCGTCGATATCTCCAGCAGATGCTTTTTCTCGCGAACACCCTGCAGCCCGCCTTCCGCCTTTATTTTTATCCGCAGGAAGCGGCGGGCGCAGGTAACGAGACGGCGGCGGCAGAGATGGCGCGTGCGCGTATCGAGACGGCGTGGGCGAAGATCGACGCGGTTCTCGCCGATGGGCGCGCATTCCTCCTTGGCGATAGAATGACCACGCCGGATTTCCTCGCGACCATGCTGGTGCGCTGGTCGCGCAACATGTCAAAGCCTGCGACCGCCTTCCCGAATGTCGCGGCTTATGTCGCGCGGATGAAAACACGCACGGGGCTGAAAGAAGTACACCGCCGCGAGGGTCTCACCGAATGGATCGGATCTTAACGCTTGAATGAGGCGCGCGTCAGGCGCTCGCCGGTCAGCGCCTCGACCCCTCTAAGATCGCGATCGAAAATTTCCCAAAGGGCCGCAATCTTCTCCTCCGACAATTGCGGCCGATCGCGCAGCTGCAAATTCGACTTCACTTTGTCGCGCAAGGACTGCGGCACGAGGCGGCGTCGCAGGGCGGTCGCGAGGGGATTGCCGACGAGCAACTCGTAGCCCGGAAATTTCCGGATGCGCTCGGCCGAAACGTTTTGCGCATCGAGATCGCTCTTCCAGAGGACATCGCCTTCGGCGCCGAGAAATGCGGCGATGCGCTGGAACTCGGCCTGCGGTTCCGCGGTCATTTTTTCAAAGACGACCGGCAGGAAGAGGGCCTTTCCGAAGCGATGGATCCACGGCGCCAGCTGATAGGCGTAGCGCGAATAGTCGATGAGCTCAGGGTGCTTTTCGATCGCCTCATTGATCGGAACCTTGATGACGCCTTGCGTCCACTCATGGATGTAATGCGAGATAAGGCGGTCAACCGGATCGCGCATCAGATAGATGAATTTAGCGTCGGGGATCAGCGCCGCGAGGCGGTCGATCGTTTCGGGATAAGTCGGGAGTTTCGTATAATGCGTTGACGACTCGCCTTTGATCGCGCCCGCCGGCGCCTCTTTGAACAGCCCGCGATACCAGTCGGCGCCTTTCGCAAAAACCGCGTCATCCGAAAAGAAGTTCGGCTCCTTCGGCTCCGACATGAAAAATTGCGGCTGCGCGGAGAGCTGCGCGTGCAGGGTCGAGGTGCCGCATTTCATCGCGCCGATGATCACGAAATCGGGGAGGGGATTCATTTTCGCCCCGCTTTCTTCCTTCCCCCGCTTGCGCGGGGGAAGTGTCGGCGAAGCCGCCGATGGGGGCTCTATCCCCGAGAGCAACCAGCGTGGAGA
>JBBTJH010000102.1:0-4041 GCA_038059555.1 Pseudomonadota bacterium
GAAAACCTCGCTGATATCCTTGCCGACGATTTCTTCCGCCTCGCAGAGCGTGAAGCCGTTGCCGGCATAGGCGCCGATGATTTCATCTTCGAAGGCTTCGAGATTGTGATTGGGCAAGAGTTTCATTGCGCGGAAGCGCTCGTAATAGAAGGGGCGGTCCAGTTTGCCGCGATAGGCGAAGCTGAGCTTTGAGGCGATCTTCTCAAGAAGGCCGTGCGTGATGTCGGCGCGCGCGCGGTTCAACAGCCAGGCGGCGAGCGCCGATCCGCCCATTCCGGCAAATACCGCGATCTGGAAATTCGCAGAGCCGAAAGGTCCAAAGAAGGCGAGCGCGCCCGCGAGCGCGGCCGTCGCGGCGCCAAGAATTAAGACATTGGTAACCGCGGCCTCCCGCGCCGTTTCCTTCTCCGCAAGATAAGGCGCGATCTGCTGGTCGAAAAACGCCTCGAACCCGGCGAATTCCTGTCGGCTGGACGATATTTTCAACTTCATGGCGCAGGCCCCCTCAGTCAGATCGCCGCCCGAGCCTCCCTTTCCTAGGTAAACCCGCGTTTAACGATCTCTGCTTATTTTGATCCGCGATTTTCCGCGGGAATTTTCCACCTCATGCCGCTTCATCCCAATATTGCGTTTCGGGCCCTGAAACGAGCCCTTACGCCGCCGAGCGTTCCCGATATGGTCGTCGAGCGGCGCATCATCGAATTCAAGAATCAGATTCCCCCGATCAATGTCGCAATCGCCGCTTCAACCGCGTTTGTCATTCTAGCCGTTCACCCCGCCTATTTCTCCTACTACGCCGTCGTCTACTTTATCTATGTCGCCTCCGCGATGATGCAGGCCAATAATTGGCGCACGCTGAATGTCGAGGCGATGTCGAATGCAGAAATGCGGGGGCTGCTGCGCACGACCGGGAATTTGGCCGCTGCGCAAGCTATTGTGTGCGCGATCGTCGCGATGTCGCTTTACGAAGTGGTGATGCCCGAACAGCGCGTCATCCTGATCGCCTGGGTGGCGCTCTGCGCGATGGGCGGCGGCTTGTCGCTGGCGTCTGACCGGCGGATGTCGCGGATGGTCCTCTTTGTCTGCATCGCGCCGTTTTCGTTCTGCCTGTTGAGGACGGGCGATCCCGTCATTTCCTCATTGGCGACGTTGCTGGTTCTCGGCGCGTTCGCCAGCGCACAATTGCTGTCGCGTCAAGACGCGCTCCTGCGCGAGGTGTGCTCTGAAAAGGCGGAAAATCTTGCATCTGCGGTGCGCGCGAAAGAAACCCTGTTCGGTTTCATGGAGATGGCGTCCGACTGGGCATGGGAAGCCGATGCCGATCACATACTGACCTATATGTCGCCGAAGGTGCGCGATCTTCTCGGCAAAGAGGCGGAAGAAATCGTCGGCAAGGATATCAGCGAGGTTTTCAACAAAAGCTTTTACGCGGGACCGCCCTGGCAGCAGGCCGACATGCGGGCGGCGCTCAAAGGCCGGCGCGACATTCGCGCTTACACTTACGAAGTCTATGACGCCGAGAAAAATGTGCGAACGGTCGCTTCCTCGATGCGCCATAATTATGCGAGCGACGGCGCCTATCTCGGCGTTCGCGGCTGGTCATCCGATATAACAGAGCGCGTGGTTCATCGGCGCGCCATCGAAGCGAGCGAGCGGCGGTTTCAAGATTTCGCCGAGAGCGCTTCCGACTGGCTGTGGGAAGCCGACGAAAACCTCCGTTATTCGTATTTCTCGGAGCGCGCCGACGAGGTCACCGGGCTGCGCCACGCCGATTTTCTCGGCCAGCCGATGGGCGGGGCGCGCGGCGCGATTGATAGCGGAATGCTTTTCCGTCACCTCCAAGCGCTGCAGCGCCGGGACACGTTCAAAAACGAACTGAGCGAGATCCCAAAAGCAGACGGCGGAACGATCTGGATCGCGCGCAGCGGTAAGCCATTCTTTGACGCGGAGGGCCGCTTCAAAGGGTATCGCGGCGTTTGCCGCAATGTCACCGCTGAAGTCGTCGCGCGTCAGGATGCCGATAAAAACCGCGCGCTTTTAGAAGAAGCCAATTCGCGTCTTGAGGCGGACGTGGCGCGCCGGACGCTCGAGCTGCGCCAGCGCAACGAGCTTTTGGACGAGGTTTTCGAATCGATGGCCGACGGCATCGTCGTCTTCGGCGATGACATGATCATCGAAACCGTGAACGCGAAATCTGCGATTCTCTCAGGCCTGCCGCCCGCAGCCTGGGCGGTCGGGCGCAGCATTATCGATATTCTTGAAATTGGCATTCGGCACGGGCTTTATCCATATACGTCGAGCACCGACTACTTCAACCATATGCAAGCGGGCCTCGAAAAGGACGCCTTTTTCTCCACCTTGCGAACGCAAAAAGACGGCCGCACCATTTCTGAGAGGATCCGCCGCCGCCCCGGCGGGGGGTATGTCGTGACCTATAACGACATCACCGAGATGAAGCAGCGCGAGCAAGATCTTGAAACGCTCAACGTCGAGCTGACGGCGGCGAAGGAAACGGCCGAAAGCGCCAGCAAGGCGAAATCTTCGTTCCTCGCGAATATGAGCCACGAAATCAGGACGCCGATGAACGGCGTCATCGGCATGTCGTCGCTGCTGCTCGACACGGCCCTGACGTCCCGCCAGCGCGAAATGGCGCAGGTGAACGTCAACAGCGGCGAAAAACTTCTCACCATCATCAACGATATTCTGGACTTTTCAAAACTCGAAGCCGGCAAGATGACGCTTGCGGCCGAGCCTTTCGATCTGCGCGCAGCTGTTGAAGACGTCATCGCGCTGCTTTCCTTCAGCGTTCAGGAAAAAGGCATCGAGATGATGCTGCGCTATGAGCCCTCGCTCGGCGCGCGGTTTAACGGGGATGCGGGCCGCATCCGTCAGGTCGTGACAAATCTTCTCGGCAATGCGGTGAAGTTCACCGACAGCGGCCACATCCTTGTTTCCGTGCAGGGAAAGCGCCGGGGCGAAAGCGCGGACGTCGAAATTATCGTCGAAGACACCGGTTGCGGCATTCCGGCCGACAAGCTCGGATCGGTCTTTGACGCCTTTGAACAGGCGGACAATTCCTCCGCACGGCGCCATGACGGCACCGGACTTGGCCTCGCCATCACGAGGAAGCTCGTCAATGCGATGTCCGGCGAGATTACCGCGACGAGCAAAGTCGGCGAAGGCTCCCGTTTCGTGGTGAGCTTGAAGCTCGCGATCGACGAAACAGTTCGGGCGGCAGCGCCCTCCTTTGACGATCTCGTCGGCGTCCGGGCGCTTGTCGTTGACGATATCGCAGTCAACCGCGAGATCTTGCGCGAGCAGCTCGCCGCCTGGGGCATCCAGTCGGAAACTTTCAGCGACGCCAAAACGGCCGAAGCGGCAGCGCTCAAGAACTTCGCAGAAGGGCGCCCCTTCGATATCGCGATCCTCGATCAGCAGATGCCCGGCGTCGACGGGATCTTGCTGGCGCGCCGTCTGCGCCAATCGCCGGAGCTCGGGGGAACGCCGCTCATTCTCCTCACATCGGCCGGACGAAAAGGCGTAGCGGGCGGCGAAGCGGACGCCTTGTTCGACGCCTATCTCGTCAAGCCGGCGCGCTCATCGATGCTTCTCGACGCAATCGTTTCCTGTCTGCGGGGGCGCGCGGCCGAGCGCGCCTCGTCGACCCTCGATCTGATGAAGGCCGCGACCGGGACCACCGATTATTCCGCCTCGCAAAGCGCGCTGATCCAGGTCCTCGTCGCCGAGGACAATGTCGTCAATCAGATGGTCATCACGTCGATGCTTGAAAAGCTCGGCTGCGACGCGATTATCGCGTCGAACGGACGCGAGGCGGTCGATATGTACGGGGCGATGAAATTCGACCTTGTGCTGATGGATATTTCGATGCCTGAAATGGACGGCGTCGAAGCGACCGGGCTCATCCGCGAGTTGCAAAAAATGTCCGGCAGGACGACGCCGATCGTCGGCGTCACCGCGCATGCGCTCACTGAAGACCGTCAGCGCTGCCTCGACGCCGGCATGGACGATCATCTGCCCAAG
>JBBTJH010000103.1:0-5799 GCA_038059555.1 Pseudomonadota bacterium
TGTCCTCCAGGGTCGCCGCGACCGGCAGGCCAGAATTCCTTTTCCATCATCGAATAAGAAAGGAGGCCGCAGACGACGCAGGCGAGCATCATCAAATTGCCAGCGACCGGGTTTTTTCCCCACCAGGCGACGATACCGTTCATCATGGCCGCCCCCCTATTTCGGTTTCTGATTTTTAGCGTCGGCGACTTTTTCTTCCGCAGGCGCCGGCGCATTGATGTCGCGCACCTTCATGCCGTCACGAGGCGACGGCAAAAATGAAGCGACAACTTTTTCGCCCGCCGTCACGCCGTCACGAAAGAATAAGGTTTTGGCGTCCGCCATCGCCGGCGTCACGGCGCGCGCTTTGATCGCGCCTTCTCCGTCAATCACATAAATATATTCGTTCTTCTTCAATGCCCCGCGCGGTATGGAAACGAGGCTTTGGCGTTCGCCGCTGTCGATTTCAACATCGACAAAGAGGCCTGGCGCAAGCGGCGCTGTTTGGCTCTCGCCGAACGGATCGGCGACTTCGATGAGACCATAGACGAGGCGCGTCGAGGGATCGACTGAGGCGTCGATGAGCGTCAGTTTTCCGGTCCACTCGCGCGGCGCGCCGGCGACAACAGTTGAAAGCCGCGCTTCGGGCGAATTTCCGCTATCGCCGGCTGAATATCCCGGCGCCAGGCCGAGAACCCCAAGATCGGCGTCCGTCAGGGCGATGCGCACCTGCGCGATATCGACGGCGAAAATCGAGGCGAGAACTGCGCCCGGCGAAATGAAGTCGCCGACATTCGCTTTGCGCGACATGACGCGCCCGTCAAAGGGAGCGCGAATTTCGGTGCGCTCGAGGTTGAGCTCGCTCTCCCGCACGGCCGCTTCCGCGGTTTTAAGATCGGCGAGCGCAGCGTCCACCTGCGGTTTTTGCAAAGTGAGCTCTGAAGGGTCGCCAGTAAGCCCTAAATCTTTCCAGTCCTGTTCGGCGAGAGAGGCCTCCGACTTCGCGCGGGCAAGCGCTTCCCGCGCGCGCGCGACCTGACTGCGGCTACGGTCGACCGACAGTTTATACTGCGCCGGGTCGATCTTCGCGAGGACGTCGCCTTTTTTAAAATAGGCGCCGGCTTCGAGCGCCGGCGAAATATACAATACCTGCCCCGAGACTTGCGCGGCGACATCGGCCTCGTTTTTGGATTTCACTTGCCCCTGCGTGGTGACGCGCAGTGAGGTTTCTTCGGCGCGCGCGGTCGCAATCTCGACGGCGATCGGCAGCGATGCCTGGGTGTTTTTGTCGGGCTTTGGCGCGGTCGCCATCAGCCCCGCAACGCCAGCTGCGGCTGCAACAAGCACCAGAAAAGGCGCTGCGAAAACAACCGCCCTGCGAGCGATGGAGCGTTTGGTTTTTTTAGCTGCATGTATGGACATGCTCTGGTCGGCCCTGACATCCATTGGGCCCTCTCCTTCCGCGCTGGCTGTTTTCGAATTTTTTTGTGTCGTCTGTTTTGCGCGAAATAACTTCTACGCAGACGCGATCCCTATTCAATTGAAGAGGCCCGCAATTTCGCCGGGAGGTGGCGCCGCTGCGACGACCCGTGAAAATTCAATAGATTAAGGCGCGTTAACCGGCGAAGTTCCGGCGCTTCCCTGCGTGCCCGCAACAAAAAACGCGCCGCCTTTTAAGGCGACGCGTTCCCGTTTCCTCCCGAAAACGGGGAGTGGCGCGGCGTTTTTCTTATCTGCCGCGCATGCCAGAAAGGCCGGATATCAGCGTCAACAAGCCGCCCCCGCCAGCGAGATATGTCCCCCATTGGACGCCCGCCAAGCCCTGATCGGAATTGAGGTTGGTGAAGATGTAAAACCCGATGCCGGCGACAACAACGACGCCGGCCAGCATGGTGACCGCACTGGTCAATCGGCCAACGACCGGGATGAGGCCGACGAGCCCAAGCGCTGCGGCGACCGCTGAAACGAACACGGCCGCGAAAATCGCGAGGCCCTTCGAGCCCCCTTGCGGAGCGCAATCGCCCGCGATCGAATAATTGCCGCCTGTCCAGCACTTCACGGTGCCGCCGACATAATCCATGCCGGTCACCGTGTTTTCCTTGACGATGCCGCCTACCTCAGAGGCCTCGCCGCCGAAAATCGGCGCAAACAGCAAGGTCGCGATAACCGCGAGCGGAAGAAAAATTCTGACCATGAGAGCCCCCGTTGACCCCAGTTGATGACGCTCGCAGTCTAGGCGCCTCGCCCCCCGAAAGGAAGCGGCGCTTGGGCAACATTCATCGCGGAAAAGTTTTTGCGGCGCCGCAACAAAGGATCTCTTAGACCATGGAAAGCAGCAAATAGATGACGAAAAAGACCTTTCGCATGGCCGCTGCGCAGGCCGCCTCCGTTCTGTTCGACCGGGCCGCGTCGACCGAGAAAGCTTGCCGCCTCATCATCGAGGCCGGGAAAGGCGGCGCAGATATCGTCGCCTTCGGCGAAACCTGGCTGCCGGGCTATCCGTTCTGGGTCGAGGGAAGGGTTCAAGATCTGACCTTCGAAGCAAGCGCGAATTACCTCGAGAATGCGATTGTCATCGGCGGGCCGGAAACCGGCGCGCTTTGCGACGCGGCGCGCGTCGCGGGGCTGGATGTCGTCATCGGCATCGCGGAGAAAGATCCCGTGACGCACGGCGCCGCGTATTGCACGGCGTTGACGATCAGCCGCGAAGGCGAGATTTTGGGCCGGCACCGCAAGCTGAAGCCAACCCACGCTGAACGCATCATTTGGGGCGACGGCGACGCAGTCGGCCTCAAAGCGCATGCCCGCGATTACGCGAAAATCAGCGCGTTGAATTGCTGGGAGCATCAGATGATGCTGCCGGGCTACGCCCTCGCCGCGCAGGGGACGCAGATTCATTGCGCGCTTTGGCCCGGCTGGGAGAAAATTCCGCGCAAGGAAGAATATTGCTGGGCGCGTCAGCACTTGCTCTCGCGCGCCTTCGCCAGTCAGGCCGCAGCCTATGTCATTTGCGCCGCTGGATTGCGTCTTGAGCGGCATATTCCTGAACGCTGGAAGCCGCTTGGCGTCTGGGAGCATACGGGCCAGTCGGTCATCATCGACCCGCGCGGCGAAATTATCGTCGGCCCGATCGAGGGCGAAGGCATCCTTTACGCGGACGGTTCGCTCGACATCGTGCGCGCGGCGAAGGCTGCGTGCGATATCGCCGGGCATTACTCGCGCCCCGATATATTCAGATTGCTTGTCGATGACCTGGAACGTCCTGCGGCCGAATTTGCAAGCGAGAGCGGCGACAACTTCAACTAACTGGCCGAGGGAGAACTTATGCGACGTCTGATCGCCCTGTTAATTGGCGCAATCGCGCTTGCCGCCTGCGCAAATTTGACGACGAAGGATCCCGCAGCACCGTTCCATGGTGCAATAGCGGCCCCGCCGCTGCCCTGGAATAGTGAGAATTTCGATGCTGCGCCCGGCAAATTCAGCTTCGCCATCATCACCGATCTGAATGGCGGCGAGCGGCCCGGCGTCTTCGACGTCGCGGTCGCCGAGCTTAACCTGCTGCGCCCTGAATTCATCATCAGCGTCGGCGATCTGATTGACGGCGTCGGCGAAGATGAAGCGTCGCTGACGGCGGAATGGGACCGGTTTGACCAGCGCGCCGCCAAGGCGCGGGCCCCGTTCTTTCATGTCGGCGGCAATCACGATCTCACGGGAAGCGCGCTGCGGAAAATATGGGAGGACCGCTACGGCCCGCGCTATTATCACTTTGTCTATAAGGACGTTCTGTTTCTCGTCCTCGACACGGAAGATTATTCCCTTCAGCGAATGGAGGAAATAAAGGTAATCCGCGACACGGCGATTAAAGCGCTCGCAGGTCCACATCCCGCTGACGCGAGCAAGCTTGAGTATTTCAATCTGCCGGAGCGGTTTACCGGCGAGGTCGGGGGCGAACAGGCCGCTTATTTTGAGAAGGCTATACTGGATAACCCCTCTGTGCGCTGGACTTTTCTATTCATGCACAAGCCGGTCTGGCGGCGCGGCGGGGAGAATGCCTTTTTACGCATAGAAGCGGCGCTTAAAGACCGCCCCTATACGCTGTTCAACGGTCACGTTCATTCCTATTCCCATACGCTGAGGCAAGATCGCGATTACATCATCATGGGGACGACCGGCGGCGGGCAGGACGCTAAAGACGCGAGCGCGTTCGATCATATAACGTTGGTGACGATCGGCGACGGCGACCCTTCGATCGCATCGCTGCGCCTCGACGGCGTTCTGGACAAAACCGGCGCGATACCAGAGGGCGGCGACGCCTATTGCTTTCAGGCGTCACGGTGCGGAGAGAAATAGCGCGCCGGATCAGGCGCTGCCGGAGATGAGTTTTTCCAGCACCGCATCCAGCCGCGCGAGCTGCGTCGGCCACTGATAATCGCTGAGAATGCGCGCGCGCGCCGCAGCGCCAATTTTGCGCGCGAGCCCCGCATCCTCCGCCAGCGCGACGACCTCCCGCGCAAAGGAATCGACTGACGCCGCCGCGATCGCTTCCACGCCGATCGTCGCGTCGATGCCCTCAAGACCCGCCGGCGTGGAGACGACAGCTTTCCCCATCGCCATCGCCTCAAGCACTTTGTTCTGCACGCCGCGCGCGATCCGCATTGGTGCGACGACAAGCGAGGCTCCTTCAAGGTAGGAGCGGACGTCTGCAACCCGGCCCGTGACGCTGACGCCCTCGACGCCAGCTAGCGCGCGCACCTCTTTGACAGGCTTTGCCCCGACTATGGCGAAGGTCGCATCTGGCGCCGCCGCCCGCACCTGCGGCCAGATATCTCTCACGAACCAGAGCGCCGCATCGACATTCGCCCAATAATCCATCGCGCCGACGAAGACTGCGGTGAAGCGCTCGCCGGGCGGAACCGAATTTGGCGCGAAGCCTTGCGCGTCAACGCCGTTGCAAAACCACAAAACTTCTTTTTGCGCTTCATCGCGGCTGCCGAGGAGATCGGCTTCTTCCTCGCTGATCGCGAACGTCGCCTCCGCCCAGTTGATGATCCCGCTTTCGGCTTTGGCGAGCCGCGCGCCTTCTCGCCGATAGATCGCGCTCATCGGCCAGGTTTTCCGGCGCGCATATTCCAACCATTTCGCGCTGTCAGCGTCGCAAAGATCGATAATGCGCGGCGCGTTGGATTTTGCTTCGAGATATTGCGCCATCGACGATGAAAACGCGATCTCGGCCGAGAGGCCGACAGCGCGCGCTTTGGCGACGAAGGCGCTCATTCGCCGGTCGCGATAATAAGGCATGGTCAACGGCTCGCCGCTGATAAAGCCAGCAGCGCTTCGCCATGTTGCCTGGCGCTTGTCCAGCGGCACAAGCGTCACGCTCTCGCAAACGCTTTTAAGATGCGCCTCGTGTCGGAAATCCTCCGGATCGTCGACAAAGGCGCCAAGGTGAACCCGAAAGCGCCTCGCAAGGTGTTCGAGCGTTTTCCATGTGCGGATTTTATCGCCCTTGTCCGGGGGATAGGGAATGCGATGCGCTAGATACAGGAGGTGCTGTCCGCTCACGGAAAATTCCGCGCGACGATTGGACCGATGATATTCGCAACCGGCAACGGAAGGCGCCGCCAAATCTCGACCAGACGCGCGAATTTCGGATTGTTGGGGTTGACGTTCGGCGCCGCTTTCGCGCGCACGAGGCCGACATGATAAATGACCGGCGAAGGCTCAAACCCCCAGAATTTTTTGGTGTCGAAATGCGTTGAGCCGACCTTGCTGCGGCCGAAGTCAAAGCCGCGCCCGCCGCGCTCAACCGCCCGGCGCATC
>JBBTJH010000104.1:0-7528 GCA_038059555.1 Pseudomonadota bacterium
CTTCGGCATGGCGTCCGTTCGCTTCATCTGCGGGACGACCGACCTTCACCGCAAAGTCGAAAAGGAAATCGCCGCCTTTCTAGGCTATGAGGATTCAATTCTTTTTGCCGCGTGTTTCGACGCCAATGGCGGCGTCTTTGAGCCGCTCCTTGAGGCCGATGACGCGATCATCTCGGACTCGCTCAATCACGCGTCGATCATTGACGGCGTACGCCTCTCGAAGGCGCGTCGCTATCGCTATGCGAACTCCGACATGGTTGACCTTGAAGCGCAACTCAGCAAGGCGGACACAGAGGGCGCGCGCACGAAGCTGATCGTGACCGACGGCGTTTTTTCGATGGACGGGTACATTTCAAAGCTTGCGCAGATTTGCGATCTCGCCGGTCGTTATGGCGCGCTTGTCATGGTTGACGATTGTCACTCGACCGGATTCATGGGGCCCGAAGGGCGCGGCACGCCCGCGCATTGCGGCGTTGAAGGCCGCGTCGATATTCTGACCGGAACGCTTGGCAAGGCGCTTGGCGGCGGCATGGGCGGCTATATCTGCGCCAAGGCGAATGTCGTGCAACTCCTGCGCAATCGCGCGCGCCCTTATCTCTTTTCGAATGCGCTCACCCCCGCCCTGCTCGGAGCGACGCTGAAAACACTTGAAATCGTCAAGCACGGCGACGCGCTTCGAGCGCAGCTGTTCCGGAACGCAAAACGGTTTCGCGATGGAATGGCGAAGGCTGGCTTCAATCTCCTGCCGGGCGAGCACCCGATCATCCCCGTGATGCTAGGCGACGCGCGTCTCGCGCAGGACATGGCCGCCGCATTGATGGATGAAGGCGTCTACGTCACCGGTTTTTCGTTCCCCGTCGTGCCGCGCGGGGCCGCGCGCATCCGCACCCAGATGTGCGCCGGCCATTCCGATGAACAAGTCGATCGCGCCGTCGCTGCATTTATCAAAGCCGGCAAAGCGCTCGGCGTCATCTGAGAGAGATCACGAAGCGTTTTTCGGCAGCAGCATTGCAAGCTTCGCCGCATAGGATTCGGGGAAAAGCCGCTGGATCAGCGACACGAATTTCGCGTCGGGTCCAACGACAACGCGCCGCTTGCCGCGCCCAGCGCCGTCGAGAATGATTTCAGCGGCGCGCGCGGCGCTGGTGATCGCCGCCTTGTCGAACCGTTCGTCGAGTTGCCGCTTTTCCTTGTAGGCGACCGGCATCCTGTCAATTTCAGCGTTCCGCGCAATTGACGTCGCGACGCCGCCCGGATGCACCGAGGTGACGCGAACGCCCTTCTCGGAGAGTTCCTGCGCGATCGTTTCGGAAAATCCGCGAACGCCGAATTTAGAAGCGCAATAATGCGCCTGCCCGCCATAGCCGATGAAGCCGAACAGGCTAGAGATATTGACCAGCCCGCCTTTCGTCGTGAGCAGTTGCGGAAGGAACGCTTTCGACATCCGGATGACGCCCCAGAAATTCACGTCTATGATTTTTTCAAAAGACGACAGAGGCGTATTTTCAAAGGTTCCAACGCGCGTCAGCCCGGCGATATTGAAAACATAGTCGGCGTTTCCAAGACCCTCCTGGATCGCGGCCGCGTAGCGGATGATCGCGTCGCCGTCAGCGACATCGAGCCGATCGACGCGGATCCGGTTCGACGATTGAGCGCCCATCAGCTGGCGCGTTTCCTCGAGCCCTGCCTCATTCACGTCCGAGATGGCGACGGCCGCTCCTTGCTGCGCAAGATTGATCGCGACCGCCCGGCCGATGCCGGAGGCCGCGCCCGTCACAACGCATATCTTGTCTTTGTAAGTGTGGGCCATCGCTCTCTCCGCTGCGGGTTTTCGGCGGCGCTCCGGCCGAACGCAACAAAAATAGTCAGTTGCAAAGGAGAGAGGCGATCGCCGGCCAGTCGCGCCCCGGCGCTGTCGCGAGGATCGGGCGATCCTGGCTCTCCTGCGGCGCATAGGCCTTGCTCGTGTCGAGCCAGCGCAGATCGCCGCCAAGTTCTTGCAGCATCAATGCGCCCGCCGCGTGGTCCCAGGCATGAACCCGGCTCGACAGTTTGAAATCGACGGCGCCCTCGATCAACTTCAAATAGGCGTAAGCAGCGCAATGACCGGGCTCCGACGCGACATTCTTCTTGAGACTGGAGACCAGCCGGTCGCGCCATTCGGGCGTCAGCCATCCAGTTGACCTGTACCCTGCCGGTTTCTCGCCTTCAGGCGGGCGCACCCTCACCGGCGCGCCGCGCCAAGTGACCCCTTCGCCTTTTGACCCGATCGCCATGGCGCGCAAGGGCGCTGCGTAAATCCACGCGCCTGTCGTCACGCCGTTTTCGACGAAGGCGACGATCGTTCCGAATTCATTGACGCCATTGACGAAATTGCGCGTGCCGTCGAGCGGATCGACTATCCAGCATCGCTCCGCGCGGCTGATCGCCTTCGCAAGCGCTGGATCGGCCGCGGCTCCCTCCTCGCCGACAAAAGCCGCCCCCGGCGTCAGATCGAGCAATCGCGATTTCAGCGCCGCTTCCATCGCCTCATCGACGATCGTGACGAGATCGGTCGGGCTCTCCTTCGTTCGTACCGCGCCAGCGCCCAGCTTTAGATAATGCGGGAGCATATCCGCTTCTACGGTTTCAGCGATGATCGCGGCGACGCGCTCCGGGTCCGGCCTCATGCGATCTGACGGCTTGAGGGCGACCGATCCGTTTCAAGCGGCAGAAGCGGGAAAAATTTACGGAACTGGCCAGCGGTTTTTTCGCTGAGCCGCACCGTCATCAACACCCGACCGTCCTGCTCTGTCTCGGATTTCACATCTCCATGCGAATGAAGCCACGCGATTGGCGCGCCTTCGCCACTGCCGATCATCACGGCGTAGGTCTCCCGATCGACGGTCAGCACGGCGTCGATGAGATCGCACAAGACGCCAATACCCTCGCCGCTCACAGCCGAGATCGCAATCCGCGCCGGCTCTTCGATCGTCATTGGCGCATCGGCCCTGACTATTCGCGACGACGCGAGCAGGGCGAAGCGATCGTCTTCATCCAGAAGGTCAAGCTTGTTCAGGACTTCAATGACCGGACGATTATCGCTTGCATCGACGCCAAGCTGCGAGAGCACGCTGATGACGTCGTTGCGCTGCGCGTCGGAATCTTCGTGGGCGGCGTCGCGGACGTGCAGGATAAGATCGGCCTCATTCACTTCTTCGAGCGTCGCTCTGAAGGCGGCGACGAGCTGCGTCGGCAAGTCGGAAATGAAGCCGACGGTGTCGGAGAGGATAACCCGCTGGCCGGAGGGAAGATCAACCGCGCGCATGGTCGGATCGAGCGTTGCAAAGAGCTGATCTCGGGCGACGACGTCGGAATTCGACAGGCGGTTGAAGAGGGTCGATTTGCCGGCATTGGTGTAACCGACGAGGGCGACGACCGGATGCGGCGCTTTTTTGCGTTTTTCCCGCTGCAAAGTGCGGGTGCGGCGCACTTGGTCCAGCCGCTCGCGCAGCTTGTCGATCTGGTTTTCGATCGCGCGCCGGTCGCTCTCGATCTGACGCTCACCGGGCCCGCCAAGAAAGCCCCTGCCGCCTCGCTGGCGTTCAAGGTGCGTCCATGAACGGACAAGGCGCGATTTTTGATAGGTGAGATGCGCAAGATCGACCTGCAGCCGGCCTTCGGCCGTGCGCGCGCGTTCGCCGAATATTTCGAGGATCAAGGCCGTGCGGTCGAGGACTTTGGCGTCCAGCTCTTTTTCGAGGTTGCGGTGCTGCACCGGCGTCAGCGCCGCGTCGATGATGACTAGCCCTGGTCGCCTTGGCTCGGCGTCGAGCGCCGCGCGGAGCGCTTCGACCCTTCCCGCACCGATCAACGTCGCCGGGCGCGGGTTCGATATCGTCGCGACTTCGGCTTTCCGGACGACAAGATCGATCGCGTTGGCGAGACCGACGGCCTCTTCAAGACGCGCAGCAGCGGTCCGCTGGCGCTCATCGCCGGCAAACGCCACGTGTATCACATAAGCGGAGTTGAAATCGCGGTCGCTTTCATCGACGCCGAATTTAGACAAGGAGCCCTATTCGCTTTCTTCGCCCGTCCACAGGTTGACCGGCTGAGACGGCATCACTGTCGATATGGCGTGCTTGTAGACCAGTTGAACCTGGCCTTCGCGTTTCAGCAGGACGCAAAAATTGTCAAACCAGGTGACAACGCCCTGTAGTTTAACCCCGTTCACAAGGAAAATCGTGACCGGAATCTTGTCCTTTCGGACGTGGTTCAAGAACACATCCTGAAGGTTTTGTTTTTTATCGTTCATTGTACTTCAGGTCCCCACTGGCCGTTTCATGCAAATGACGGCTCGATATTGGCGTCAGATAGCACCGGATGCAACCCACCCGATTATTAGGCGTCGCCGCCCGCGCAATGCGCGACATACGCCTCCCGCAGGCGAAGCGCGATGGATCCCGGTTTTCCATCGCCGATCCTGCAGCCGTCGATCGAGATCACCGGCGTCACCAGGTTCATGGCGGAGGTGATGAACGCTTCCTTGGCGGATTTTGCTTCTTCGACAGAAAATGCTCTTTCTTCGACGCGCATCTGAAGTTTCTCGGCGCAGCGAATGACGGTCTGGCGCGTGATCCCCCCAAGGATTTCATTGCCCATCGGGTGCGTGATGAGCACGCCTTTGGCGTCGATGATCCAGGCGTTGGAGGAGCCGCCCTCGGTGACCTTGCTGTTTTTCACCAGCCACGCCTCGCCGGCGCCCGCTTTTTTCGCCAGTTCCTTCGCCAGAATATTCGGAAGCAGTCCGGTCGATTTGATATCGACGCGGCCCCAGCGAATATCGGGCTGCGTGATGACAGAAATCCCCTTTTGAGCGTTGGCGTTCAGCTTCGTCAGATTGAGCGGCTTGACGGTAATGACAAGCGAGGGCGGCGTTCCCTCAATCGGGAACGGATGATTGCGCGGCGCGACGCCCCGGCTCGCCTGCAAATAGACATAGCAATCGCCTTGACGATTAATCGTGACGAGCCGCCGGATCACGAGGCGAAGCGCCCGTTCGCTCATCGGCGCCGGTATCTCCAGCGCCCGCAAGGAGCGGTCCCATCGCGCAAGGTGCCCGTCGAGGTCCCAGAAACGCCCGCCGACAAATACGGCGACCTCGTATATGCCGTCCGCGAACTGATACCCGCGATCTTCGATATGAACGCCTGCGTCGCGCAAGGGGACGTAAGCGCCGTTTACGTAAGCAATCCTCGACATCGGGTCGGTCCCTCCTCAGCGATAACAGACGGATAATGTTGCGGCGCTTCTATGGCGCCCGCGAGACGCGTTCGGCTAAAAATAATCGATGCTGACGCGGAACATCTGCTCGACGTCCTTCACATAGTCCTTGAGCGCCATGAGCACGATCCGGTCCCCGGGCTTCACCACCGTCTTGCTGTTCGGCATCGAGACCTTGCCGTCGCGGTAGACAGCGCCGATCATCACGCCTTCGGGCAATTCGGCTTCGGCGAGCGGCCTGTTCACCAGCGGCGAGGTCTCGAGCGCGATCGCATCGATCAGTTCGGCTGCGCCGTCGCCGACCGAGTAGAGCCCTTTGATCCGCCCGCGCCTTATGTGCTGAAGGATCGTCGAAATCGTCGTTGCGCGGGGGTCGACAAAGCGGTCGACGCCGACCGCCTCTGAAAACGCGCCGTAATCTGGATCGTTGATGAGCGCCATCGCCTGCCCGGCGCCCTCGCGCTTGGCGACGACGGAGGCGAGGATATTCACTTGATCGTTATTGGTGACGGCGACGACGGATTCAGAGTCCTCAACGCCCGCCTCCCGCAGCAGCGCGCGATCGAGACCGTCGCCCTGCAGCACGATCGTGCGGTTCAACTCGGCGGCGATCAGTTCGGCGCGCGCCCGGTCGCGTTCAATCAGGCGAATTTTCATGTTGCCGAGTTTTTCAAGCCCGCCAGCAACGTAAAGCCCGATATTGCCGCCGCCGATAATGATGACGCGGCGCGCCCGGCGCTCCGACTTGCCCATAATATCGAGTGCGCGTCCGACATCGTTGCGGTCGGCGATGAAATAGATCTCATCGCCGGCGGAAAGCTGGTCTTCGGCGTGGGCGCGCCAGATATTTTCTCCGCGCTTAATCAGCACAATCGTAATTTTGAGATCCGGAAACAGCGACGCGACTTGCCGTAACGGTGAATTGAGGATCGGACAGTCGTCCTTCAGCTTCACGCCGACCGCCCACACCGCGCCGTCGACAAAGGATTTTGTTTCGAAAGCGCCCGGCGTCGCCAGCCGCTGCATGATCGCCTCGCTCACCTCGCGCTCAGGCGAAATGATGACGTCGATCGGCATGTGGTGCCGTCCAAACAAATCCGAGTAACTCGGGTCGAGATAGCCGGCGGCGCGTATGCGCGCGATTTTTGTCGGCACGTTGAACAATGAATTCGCGACCTGGCAGGCGATCATGTTCACTTCGTCAGAATAGGTGACGGCGATGATCATGTCGGCTTCGCGCGCGCCGGCTTCGGCGAGGACTTCCGGATAGGAGCCGTTTCCGATAACGCCGCGAACGTCGAGGCGCTCCGTAATCGAGCGGACGAGGTCCTTCGATTGATCGACGACGGTGACGTCGTTGTTTTCGGCCGACAGCCGCCGGGCTATCCCGAATCCGACGCGGCCCGCGCCGCAAATGATAATGCGCATGCGTGATCCCAGTTTATGCGGCTGACGCCGGCTACGCGCTCTCGATGCGAGCGGCGCCGCCGACGCCGAGCGCCTTCAGCTTCCGGTGGAGCGCCGACCGTTCCATACCGATAAACGCTGCGGTTCTCGAGATGTTTCCGCCGAAACGGTTGATCTGCGCAATGAGATATTCGCGCTCGAACCGCTCCCGCGCCTCCCGGAGCGGCAGAGCGATGATTTGCTCAAGCCCTTCTCCCGCCGGGATCGTCAGGCCGGCGTCGATGATTTCGGCTGGCAAATGATCGCAAGCGATTTCGGCGTCGGCGTCCCGACCCATCAAAATCAGCGTCCGCTCGATCACGTTATGGAGCTGCCGGACGTTTCCAGGCCAGTGATAGGCCTGAAGGGCGGCCATCGTTTCCGATGAAAGAGAGCGCTTCGGGAAGCCCGACGCGCGGGATATCCGGTTGATAAAGAAAGTTGCGAGGGCCGGAATGTCGTCACGCCGTTCGGAGAGCGAGGGCGCGATGATCGGGACGACATTCAGCCGATGGTAGAGATCTTCCCGGAAGCGGCCCTCTGCCGCGTCAGCAAGGAGATCGCGCGAGGTCGATGAAATGATCCTCACATCGACGCTGACCGGCGAATCGCCGCTGACGCGTTTGAACCGCTGATCGACGAGGACCCGCAGGATCTTTCCCTGGGTTTCGAGCGGCATGTCGCCGACCTCGTCGAACATCAAGGTGCCGCCATGCGCGCGTTCCATGAGGCCGATCGATCTCGGCCGACCGCCCTCGCCTTCGACGCCAAAAAGTTCCTCTTCCATCCGCTCGGCGGCGATCGCCGCGGCGCTGACGAC
>JBBTJH010000105.1:0-5395 GCA_038059555.1 Pseudomonadota bacterium
CAGAGACGATCCCGTGCGCGGGAATAGGCCAATAGCTTGAGCGCGGACACTTGCTCGGCGCCGCGCCGGCATGTCTGCCGAATGGCTCCCGATAGTCTTTTCTTTTTGTCGCGTGGTTGTCGCGAAAACCGCGTGCGCTGTTCGGGAGCGCGCCCAACGTCGATCAGTCCGATTTTTGTTCGTCAGATTTCGGCTTCAACACAAGCCTTTCGAATGCGCCGAGCCGACAGCTGCTGATGACGCCGCCTGAATCGCGGTCCGTCACCCAAACCGAAACGCCGCTGCAAATCTTTGTTCCCGTTTTTTCGAGGACTGTGACGAAAGATTTCGACTCAGCCTTTTCGCAAGGATCCGTCGCTTCGTTGAGGAAGAAATCGCCCGCCCCGACGCGAAATAAAAATCGGGTGCTGTCGAGCGCGTCATACCTGTAGCGCCCGTGAGGAAGGCATTCGGAAAATTCGCCCGTTCTTTCGAAATCCTCAAGAGATTTGCCGGCGGCTTCTTGAGCGACAAGAAGGGTTGTAAAACCCAGAGCGAGAATAAGCGATGCGGCGTGTTTCATTATTCCCCCAAAATCTACTTGAGTAATAGGTAACAGTCACAAGATCGCCTGCCAAGCCGCCAGTGATTGGCGCTTGGCGATTGATGATCTGAGCGCTCGGCGCCGGGCGACGTTCAAGGGCGCGGCTGTTGCCGGTTTTGGCTTCAAGACCGCCTACCGCCAGCCAATGCGTGCTTTTTCATCAGCCCGCGAAGCTGATCGTAGCTCAGCGATAGCCTTTCCGCCGCATCTTTTTGGTAGCCGCCGCTCGCGGCAAGAGCCTCGATCGTCCATCGCTTCTCGATCTCATTGAGCTCATCGCGAAGATTGAAAGGCGCGGATGGCGCCGGCGTTTTCGCCGTCAGGCGGCTGATCGGGTGCGGCGTTGATGCTGTCTCAGCCGCAAAGGGATCGATAACGATTTTGCCGACCGGTCCTGAATTTCCGATCGCGATCCAGCGGTGAAAGGACCGCTCGGCCGCATTCTTCAGCTCACGAACATTTCCCGGCCAGTCATAAGCGGCGAGCCTCGCCATCGCTTCGGGCGTGAAGCCGTCAAACGGGATGTCAAACTCGCGCGCGAGACCGGCGGCAAAATGCGCGGCGAGCACGGCGATATCGCCCTTTCTTTCGCGCAGCGGCGGCGCCGCGATGACGTCGAAAGCGAGGCGGTCGAGAAGGTCGGCGCGAAATTTTCCGGCCGCCGCCATTGCGGGAAGATCGGCGTTCGCGGCCGCCACGATCCTGACGTCCGCGACGCGCGTCTCGCTGCCGCCGACGCGCTCATACTCGCCATATTCGATGACGCGCAGCAGTTTTTCCTGAATCCTGAGGCTCGCCGACGCGATCTCGTCCAGAAAGAGCGTGCCGCCGTCAGCGCGTTCGAACCGGCCGGCATGGCGTTTGGCGGCGCCGGTGAATGCGCCGGCCTCGTGGCCGAACAACTCGCTATCGAGAAGCTCGTCCGACAGCGCAGCGCAGTTCAGTTTGACGAAAGGCCCTTCCCATCGCGGCGACAGGAAATGGATCCGCCCGGCGATCAGCTCCTTGCCTGATCCCCGTTCGCCGCAAATGAGGAGCGGCCGGTCGAGCGCGGCCGCCGAAGACGCATGGGCGAGGGCGTCCAGAAAAACCGGCGATTGGCCTATCAGCTCAGGCGGCTGGCGGGGGTGTTCCATCGGTGAATATTACCATATAGTAGAGGTAAAAATAGCCTTAAATCGGTGAAATACGCCAATTTCTTTCGCCCACATTAGCCCCTTTTTTTATAAAACAATAATAAAAACAACTAGTTATTGAATCGCTCCCGAGTTGGCACGGGTTTCGCAAATGAAAAGTTAATCAGAGGCGAACCTGCCCGTAATGACGGGCCGATAGGGAGACTAGGGATGAGCTACTACAGATACGAAGACCGGGAATCCGATTGGGAAACCCGCTTCCGCCGCGCCTGCCGGGCCCATCAGGGCTTTGCTTGGGGCGCTTTCCTCATTGGTTTCGTCATCGGCGGCATTATCTTTTAAGGGAGGAATGGCATGGGCGTTTTTTCAAGACTGAGCGATATCGTCAATTCGAACCTGAACGCGATGCTCGACAAGGCCGAGGATCCCGAAAAGATCGTGCGTCTCATCATCCAGGAAATGGAAGACACGCTGGTCGAAGTGAGGAGCCGTTCCGCGCGGGCGATCGCCGACAAGAAAGAAGTCGACCGGCGCAAGGCGGAATTTGAACTCCGCTCGCGCGAATGGGAATCAAAGGCCGAGCTTGCAATAGCCAAAGGCCGCGACGATCTCGCCAAGGGCGCAATCGCCGCCAAGCGCAAAGCGCTCGAGATGGTCGATCTCTTCGCCAAGGAATACGACGCAATCGACAAAAGCCTCGTCAAGGCGAATGACGATCTCGAAAAACTTCAGGCGAAGCTGAAGGAAGCGAAAGCCAAACAGCGCAGCCTCGAAATTCGACGGTCGGCGGCTGAAGGGAGCCTTCGCATCAACCGCGCCGTCTATGATGGACGGATCGACGAGGCGATGGCGCGCTACGAGCGCTATGAACGGCGCATCGACGAGATGGAAGCGGAGGCGGAGAGCTATGTCCTCGGCCGGCCGAAATCGCTTGAACAGGAATTTCGCGAACTTGAATCCGAAGACGACGTCAACGCCGAATTCGACGCCTTGAAAAAGCGGGTCGCGGAAAGAGTCGGCGGCGCGTCATAAGCCGGGAAGCGGGAGAGAACCATGGATCACGCCTGGCCTTTTATTGTCATGATCATCGCGATCGTCGTCATCGGCCTTCCGGCGATGGTGATGCACTACATCACCGAAATGCGGAAAACCAAGGCGCCGACTGCCGACGATGAACGTCTCGTTGAGGATCTCTGGCGCACCGCGCAGCGTCTTGAACGCCGCGTCGATGCGCTGGAGACGATCCTCGACAAGGAAACGCCGAAATGGCGCGACGACTATAAGGATCGCCCCCATGCGTAGAGGCCGCCGCTGGCGCAGGAACGATGAGGAGCGCGCCGACGGCGTGCATCCGGAAGTCGAACGCTTCATCAGCCACATGAACGATTATTTCGACGACTGGCGCGGGCATCAGCGTTACGCGCATCACGTCGGCGATCCAGGTCCCGGCCCGAACCGTCACCGCATCTATCGCAATGTGGGGCACGGCAAGATCGCCGGCGTCTGCTCTGGTCTTGCCGATTATTTCGGCTGGCGGGTGAAGATGGTCAGGGTGGGGCTTATCCTCCTGACGGTTTTCTTTTTCCCGCTGCCGATCTTCGTTTACGCCGCGGCCGCTTTCTTCATGCCGCCCGGCGAGCCGATCTCGACGCGTTATGAAAGTCCGGATGAGGAGCGCTTCTGGCGCAATTACTCGATGAAACCAAAAGGGACTTATTCAGAATTGCGTCACCGGTTTCGCGCGCTCGACGCCCGCGTCGCCGACATGGAGCGCACAGTGACGTCAAGCGATTACGCTTTGCGAAAAGAGTTCAGCGATCTCGAACGCGGGGTCTGAAGTTCTTGAAAATTGACGGCGCAGGAACGGCGGCGTTTCCGCCGGCGGGAGAGCTGCGCCGACGAGGGAGATAAGAGGGAGAGTTCGTCATGACGCATGTCATCAGGGCCGCGTGGGTCTGCGCAGTCGCCGCTTTATGTTTTGCCGCCGCCGTCCTCGCTGGGGTCGATGACGGGGAGGCTCGCGCCTCTGACGCCGGCCCGGCCCCGCCGGTCTGCTGCATCTATTTGATATTCTAGGCTTATTCCCGGGTTGCAGGGCGCCGGCTAATCCGGTTAAGGTTTCCCCGTTCGGGGCCCCTTCGGGTTGGACCTGCAGCGAGGACGCAAAAACGATGGCAAACAGGCGCCGCAACCGGCGCCGGCCGCCCAAACCGCATAACGGCGCGGCGAGGGCGCCGGAGGGGCGACAGGACGATCCGCCAGAAGCGGCGTCGTCCGCTGAGCCGCCCGCACTCCCGGGCCCGCCCGCCGACACCCGTCCGATTGCTCGCTCCCGCCAGTCGCTCCCTCAAGAGCGCTTCGCCGCGCTCGATCTTGGCACCAATAATTGCCGCCTTCTCATCGCGTCGCCGCGCGGCCGGGGATTTCGCGTGTTCGACGCGTTCTCCCGCATCGTGCGGTTGGGCGAGGGCATGTCCGCGTCCGGCGCATTGTCCGAGGCGGCGATGGATCGGACGATCGACGCGCTGCAGATCTGCGCGGAAAAAATCGCACGTCGCAGCGTCACGCGCCAGCGCTGCATCGCGACGCAGGCCTGCCGCGCAGCGTCGAACGGCGCCGCGTTTCTGGCGCGCGTTCGCGATGAAACCGGTCTCGACTTTGAAATCATCACGCCGGCGGAAGAAGCAAGACTTTCCGTCACCGGCTGCGCCGAACTTCTCGACGCCGAGGCCAAGGCCGGACTCATCTTCGATATCGGCGGCGGCTCGACGGAAATCTCGTGGGTGCGGCCGGGCGAAAAAACCGAGACGCGCGGCGGCGCGCGGCGCGCTGTCGATGTCGCGGCGTGGACGTCGATGCCGATCGGCGTCGTGTCGTTGTCTGAAAAATTCGGCGGCCATGAATTGTCGCGCGAAGGGTATGACGAAGTTGTGAGCTTTGTGCGCGAGGCGCTCGCGCAATTCGGCGACCCGGCCGGATTACAGGAGTTGTTCGCCGCCGGAGACGGCCACTATCTCGGCACGTCGGGAACCGTGACGTCGATTGCGGGCGTCCATCTCGGGCTCAAACGCTATCGACGCGATGCGGTTGACGGTCTTTGGCTCAACGATATCGAGGTGCGGGAGGTGACTGAGCGCCTGCGCGCCATGAGTTACGATGAGCGCGCGGACGAGCCTTGCATCGGCGTCGAGCGCGCGGATCTCGTCGTTTGCGGCTGCGCCATTCTTGACGCGCTCCTCTATGAATGGCCCGCGACCAGAATTCGCGTCGCCGACAGGGGGCTCCGCGAAGGCATACTTGTCGGCCTTGCAGGGGATCAAAACCGGGCGCGCGGCAAGAAACGCGGACGGCGGCGCGGTCAGCGGACAGACCGGCCGGGCGCTGGGGCAAAGCCGGCAGAAATCGCGTAAACAAGGGCGAATTGGCGGTTTTCCGGACCTGATAGGCCCTTTGCGACTCGAAACCCCTCTGCTATAGCGCGCCATGGAGCGGCACAAACCGGCATCGAAGAGCGCAGCAAGGCAAAACGCCGGCAAAGCGAAGAAGCGCCCGCCGACTGACCAGGCGACCACCGCGCTCGGCGAAGTTCCCAAAAAACGCGGCCTGAAGGCGCCGACCGGCAAGAAGAACACCGATCCGGCGACGAGCGGCCAGCGCGAAATGCGCGTCAACGTCA
>JBBTJH010000106.1:0-3916 GCA_038059555.1 Pseudomonadota bacterium
CGATCGCCTGAAGGTAGGTGAGCGCCGCCTGGTCCGCGCTCGATTCTTGGCCGCGGCTGTATTTCAGCGCGTTCGCTATTCCGACTGTCTGCCCAAGTCCCAATAATCCGAGGCCGGCATCTGGCGCTCCCGCAGCGATCGCACCGGCGGCGAGCACAAGGCTCAGCAACATCGGCCGGGTCGCCGACGCCATCGCCTCATCGGATCTCGTGCTATGCCCGCCGGCGATGTGGCCAGCTTCGTGAGCGATGACGCCCTGAATTTGGCTCGGCGTATCGGAGATGGTGATGAGCCCCGAATTAACGCCCATGACAAGGCCGCCGGCGAACGCGTTAAACGTCTGATCGCCGACAATTAGAATCTTGATTTCATCGGCCGGAAGACCCGCCGCCTTAAACACCGGCCGAGAATAATCATCGAGAAATTGTTCAATTTCAGCGTCGCGCAATAATCCCTGCGCGGCGGCGGAGCTGCAGCAAAGCGCAGCTGATGCGGTCGCCGCCGCAAGTGCCCTGAGAATTTTCAGTCGCCTCATTTGAGAACTCAATCTGAAACTACCCAATCCGGCAACTCTCCTGCGCGCAAATGGCGAAAATGTGACCCCGAACGGGTCTCTCAGCCCCCCAAAGCCTTGTTCCACCAGCCCCGGCGGGCGGGTTTTGGCGCCTCTGCGGCAGTTTCAGCAACGACGCGTTCGGCCGATTCCGGCGGGACGGCATCGACCGCCGCGCTAGGCGCTGCTTCCTCTTCTTTGGGGGAAGCCGCGATAACCTCGGCCTCGACCGGATGCCGGGGCTCAATTACCGCGTCATGAGCTTGAACTTGCGAGTCCCCTTGATGCGTTTCTTGAAACTCGGCCGGCTCGTTCTCACCCATAGTGTTAGCGCCGTCCCCGTCATTTTCAGCGTTCGCTGCAAACTCGGAAGTCGAGTTAGATCCATCACCTTCCGGGCGCCTGCCGCGGCGACCGCCGCGACGGCCGCGACGCCGGCGCTTTTTCGTGCGGTCGCCATCCTCTCCCGCCGGCTGTTCGTCGGCCGAGGCGGTAAAATGCTCTTCCGTCGGCTGTTCGCCGTCGTCAGGAGTCTGGACGAAATTTTTCGGGCGCGTGATGTCGCCATCTTTTTCGCCGTCACGCCGGCGGCGGCGGCGGCGGCGTTTCCGGCGTGCGCCATTTTGATCGTCGTCTGAGTGCTCGCCGCCCGCATCACGAGTTTGAGGCGCATCTTCCGCGGGGTCAGCCTCGGGCTCTTCCACATCCGGTTCGATCGTCTCTGTGGTGTCCGCCCGCACGATCTCGGGCGCCGCCACATTCTCGGCCCGCACGCCAATTTTTTCGATTTCAAAATTGTCGCCGGCCTTTGCAGGATCGGCGGTCAATTCGACCATGACCCCGTAATCGGTTTCAATACGTCGCAACCAGTCCCGCTTGTGATTGAGAATATAAAGCGTGACGTCGAGCGCCGCTTTGATCTGCAGGTTCCCAGCGGTGCTGGATATGGCTTCGTTTTCAGCCGATCGAAGAATGCGCAACGCCGCCATCTCATGGGACCGGACTGCGCCGGCGCCTCCGCAAGTCGGGCAGACATGCGTCGTCCCATCGACGATGCCCGACCGGCGACGCTGGCGGGAAAGCTCAAGCAATCCAAATCCCGAAATTCTGCCAAGTTGAATTCTCGCCCGGTCAGCTCGCAAGGCGTCTTTCAGGCGCTTCTCGACGGCGCGATTGTTTCGGCCTTCTTCCATGTCGATGAAGTCGATGACGATAAGGCCGGCAAGGTCGCGCAGGCGGCATTGTCTCGCGACTTCGTCGGCGGCCTCCAGATTGGTGCGCAGCGCGGTCTGCTCGATATTGCGCTCGCGCGTCGACTTGCCGGAATTGACGTCGATCGCAATCAGCGCTTCGGTTTGATTGATGACGACATAACCGCCGGACTTAAGGCGAACCGTCGGGCGGTACATCGCGTCAAGTTGCGTTTCGACGCCGAAGCGAAGGAACAGCGGCGTTTTTTCTTTGTAGGGCTGCACGTTTTTGGCGTGCGACGGCATCAGCATTTTCATGAAATCTTTGGCTTCACGATAACCGCTGTCCCCCTCGACTTGTATCGCGCCGATATCTTTGTCGTAGAGATCGCGAATGGCGCGTTTAATGAGGCTCGCTTCTTCGTAAATCAGGCTCGGCGCGATCGATTTCAGCGTCAAGGTCCGGATGTTCTCCCAGAGCCTGATCAGATAATCGTAATCGCGTTTGATTTCCGCTTTTGTCCGCTTGGCGCCGGCGGTGCGAATAATGAGGCCCATGCCGTTCGGGACATCAAGGCTGTCGACAACCCGGCGTAGGCGTTTGCGATCGGCCGCCACGGGGATTTTGCGGGAAATGCCGCCGCCGCGGGCGGTATTCGGCATCAACACGCAGTAACGGCCCGCAAGCGACAGATAGGTCGTGAGAGCTGCGCCCTTGTTGCCGCGCTCTTCCTTGACCGCTTGAACCAGGAGGATTTGCCGACGCTTGATCACTTCCTGAATTTTGTAGTTTCGCAAGAGGCGCGCGCGTTTGCGGCGGGCGTCCTTGTATCGCTCGATCAGCTGCGGGCGGGATAATTTCGCCAGCTCTTCTTCGAGAGGCGTTCTCGCCTTTGCAATGCGCCGCTCATTCGCGCTCTCTTCGGATTCGTCGGCGCCGTCTTCATCTTCGTCGTCGAGGTCTTCAGCCGCTTCGCCATCGAAATCTTCCGAACCGGCGCTGATGATTTCCTCGGCCTGACCGCTCTGGTCGCGATGGTCGTCGGCTACGTCAGGCGTCTCGCTGAGGGCGTCTTCGTCTGAAGGCGCTTCGCCTTCGTCCGGCTCTTCGGTGTCAGCCGCGGTCGACGCAGTTTCTTCTCCAGCCGAGCTGGCTTGTTCGGGTGCGCTCGACGACGCTCTTGGCTCCGAGTGCGAGTCATAAGACCGGCTGCGTTCTTCGCCGATGTCGGCGGCGATCTCGTCTAGATCCCGATCATCGCCGTCCGCGCCGTCCGTGAGATTGAGCGCAGCGGCGATCGAGGCTTCTTCCGCCTCAGCTTCCTGGATGAGGCGCCGGTCTGAAATCGGCACCTGATAATAGTCGGGGTGAATTTCATTGAAGGCCAAAAAGCCGTGGCGGTTTCCGCCAAACTCAATGAACGCCGCCTGCAGGGAAGGCTCGACGCGCGTTACGCGCGCGAGATAGATGTTTCCTCTGAGCGGCTTTCTGCTCGCCGACTCAAAGTCAAAATCTTCAACTTTACCGTTTTGAAGAACGCATACGCGGATCTCTTCGGAGTTCGCCGCGTCGATAAGCATTGTCTTTGTCATTAAATTTTCTTGCGCGGCGCCGGATCGTTATTCCGTCGCCGCCTCCATTGTTATGCGGCGGTCGCTGCGCAAAGGGGAGGCTCCGCCCGAAAGGGGCGTTCCATCCGCAAATTGCCGTTTCAAGCGCCATACCGCTCATGTTTCAATTTCGCCGGCCCTCACGGGGAGAAGCGGCAGTTCAACCATTTCCCGACGCACTAGGCGCCTGGAAAATCTCGTTTCGGGCGCGTCCGGCGATAGTCACACGGCGCTTACCCTGCGGCGGAAGTCCTTTTTGGAGGCTCCAACACCGCTGCGTGAACCAGCCAAGAGGGCTGGTTTTTCGCATTCTTCTCGCGGGCGCGCCCGCAAACCAAATCCTTGACGTGATATGGGGCGCCTGGGGCGTCCCGGCAAATCACGCTGAATCGACAATGCATTAGCACGGTCAAAAAGAAAAGCTTTGGTTAATGCCGACTCGGTCTTCCCTAATCCGTTGAAAAAAGCTGTAACCGGGCGTTAACGAAGGGGGCCGCAGGATTCTGAACAGAGCGTGGGTCGAGAAGGCGGTTTTTGGACGTGTTTGATTTTTCTATAAATA
>JBBTJH010000106.1:3926-4314 GCA_038059555.1 Pseudomonadota bacterium
TATCAGCGCTCATAGCGGTGCTGTGCGCCCTGCCGACGATGGCGTTTGCGTCCGAAATCATCGGCATCAGGTTTGGCGTAACCTCGCCGACCCAGACCCGGCTGGTTTTTGATTCGAAGGGAGCGCCCGATTACGAGATCGACGCGGCCGCGACTGGCGCCGGCGTCATCACCCTTGCGTTTCCGAACGGGTCCTTTGGACCCCAATTGCGCTCCACCGGGAAAGGAGCCGGCCATGCCGCCAGCTATTCGGCGATCCCCAACGGCCAGACGCCGAGGGTGACGATCGCTCTTCGAAATAGCGCCAAGATCAAGGAAGCCTTTGTTATTTCTCCAAGTTCCGGCTCTCCGAATTACCGGTTGGTGATCGATCTTGTGAGCGCACCGGT
>JBBTJH010000107.1:0-6221 GCA_038059555.1 Pseudomonadota bacterium
CGGCGTGAGCGGACCTCGATCGACGGCATGACGTTATCGAGCGCTTCCTTGAACGCATCGACCGGCGGGCGGCGCAGTTTGCCTTCAATACGCTCCAGCGCGCCGTAAACGATCTTCTCGGCGGCCGACTTTTTGCCGTCATACATGACGTAGTTCATGAATTTCGACACGTTGAGATCGCCGAACTTCGGGTCCGGGTGATTTTCACGTTTCTCTGCGCGGTGACGGCGTGACATGTGTGACCTCGCTTACTTCGGACGCTTCGCGCCGTATTTGGAACGGCGTTGCCTGCGGTCCTTGACGCCCTGGGTGTCGAGGACGCCGCGAATGATGTGATAGCGAACGCCGGGAAGGTCCTTAACGCGACCGCCGCGAATAAGAACGACCGAGTGTTCCTGAAGATTATGTCCTTCGCCCGGAATGTAGCCGATGACTTCAAAGCCGTTCGTCAGGCGAATTTTGGCGACTTTCCGAAGCGCCGAGTTCGGCTTTTTCGGGGTCGTCGTGTAAACGCGCGTACAGACGCCACGCTTTTGCGGGTTCTGCTGCATGGCAGGAACCTTGTTGATCTTCCGGCGCGGGCTCCGCGGCTTGCGGATCAGCTGTTGGATCGTCGGCATGCGCACTCCAAAAAGTCGGGCTTAAAATCCCCTTCGGGAACCCGTTTCCATCGTTCGGATCGGCCGCCCGCGGAAGTTTCCCGCAAACGACGCAAATGAGCGGCCCCCACTCGGTAGGACACCGCCCAGAAATCAGGACTCTTGTTCGGCTAAACTGACCGCGTTTCAGTTGGACTGACTGCCGGCCTTTCAGCGGGGGCCTTCCTAGACGCGCGAATCGGGTGGGTCAATAGGCGCTGAGCATAAAAATGCGCGAGGTGTTTTCGGCGCCCGGATCCGCCTACTCCGCGCTTCGGCCTTGGGCGAGTTTACGTCGATAAACAAAGGAAAATCGGGCATTTTGCGATTTTGCGTCCGGAGGCGAAAATCACCCCGCCTCAACGCCGGCGAAGACGATTGCGAAGCGCCCGCATCATCCCGATCGCGTCCCTCAAAAATGGCGTCCGGTCAAAGAATTGATTCTCATGCAAATCAGTCCGCGAACTGCGCTGGATGGCGAGGTTTGGGACCGCAAGTCGCCGGCTAAAGCCCGGATTATTCTCGATAAACAGGTTAAAGGCCCCGTCTCGGTGGGTAGGGTTCACTATCTCTCCGTCAGGATGCAGCGTTCCGAAACCATCCATAAAGGCGAGCATTTTCTCCATGAACCGGCGATTCATCCCGTAACAATGGCCGCCGATGACCCGTCCCTGCCAGTCAGCGAGTGGGCCTTGGGTCAATTGGCCTTCAGAGGGTTCGAGATAGCCGAAGTAAATGACGTCCCAGGGGGTGGCCGCCATCGCCTTGAGGATCGCCATCACCTTCTCCTCACTGGGAGTCCGAAAGAAGACGTCGTCCTCGAGGACCAGGAGGGTCTGAACGCCCTTCCCCAAGGCTTCACGAATGACTTCCCGGTGACTGATGAGGGCTCCGTTCGGGCCGCCCTGCCCGGTCATAGCCGGCTCAACCGGCGGCCGCCTTGCCTCAAAAAATGTCACTTTCGGCCCGGACGCGTCCATTCCAATGCTGGCAAGTTCCCGGAGAGCGGAGGCTTTGCGATCTGTTCTCTCGGGGAGGTTGATAATCCTGACCTGATCGAACTGGTCGAAAAGCCGCCGCAGGGCGATCCTCGAAGGCGAGAGCGACCGTCGGAATGCGAACAAGTGAGCCTCTATTTCAGATGGCGCGATTCATTGGCGGCTTTCCGGCGGCGGATGAATGTCGCTAGCGGTTTAATTCTGATCGCCTTCGAAAGGAGATCAAGGGTTGCGATCAGAGCGCCGTTGCGACGCGCGCTGAACCTCCAGCGTCCCCAGCTATTGTCGAGGCGGATCATTGCGCGCTCGATCCTTGTTGGTGAAATTGGCGTAGCGCCGGACGGGCTATAGCCTTTTTCGACCAGCATCCGCCCGGCCTTCCCTTCGATCAGCCCGAGTTCCCTTGGCGAGAGGCCCTTGCGCCACTGGTCGATCAGTTTCTCATCTGGAGGGCCGTAGGTCGACCGGGAGGGGTATCCGAGCATCTCTTCATCGTAGGAGACCCCCAAAAACTCGCAGAGGCTTGAAAGCGACTTTCGCGGTTCTTTGATCAACGCCTCGTTCTTCAATTCAAAAACCCGGTCCGGCGCTGTCCTTTCCGCGAGTTTTTCAAAACTTCTCTCCGAGTTGATCCAGTGATCGACGCCGTGAAAAACATTGCCTGCCCAGCCCATCCCGATCGCGGACTTTGCCGCATCCCTTGGGTCGCGCAGCAAGTGAACATACCGCGCATTCGGGAATATCGAGGGGATGCGGTCGAAATGACGATGGATGTTGATCGTCAGCCGTTTCCCCGGTTTTCTCAGTTGACGGATGAAGTCGCGGATTTGCGGCTCGTACTCCATGCCTTTGGAAAATTTTAGTTCCTGAGCGACGAAAACCCGGTTGTGCGAAAGCTCCGCTTCATACGCCGCCATATCGTCGGCGCCGTTCTTCTGCGGGGGCGGTTCAAAGAGGAAATCCATTTCACCCGGATTGGATAATGCCGGATGGCCTTCGATCATGAGCCGCAGCAGCGTCGTTCCCGACCGCAGAGCGCCGCACACGAACACGAGATCTGCATCGACGGGGGGGATCGCCTTGTTGTTCATTCCCGGCAGTCTTCACCGATTGAGGTTGAACAAAAACAAACGGCGGCCCGTAGGCCGCCGCTCGTCGTTTTCGCATTCCGCCTACTGGGCGGCCGCAGGAGTTTCCTCCGGCGCCGGCAGAGCGGCCGTGTCGCGGCGGCGCTCGCGTTCGTCGATCATCGCCTGATCGCGGCGTTCGGCCTCGACCTGGTGACGGGACATCATGCCGCCGGTGCCGGCCGGGATGAGACGGCCGACGATGACGTTCTCTTTAAGGCCTTCGAGATTGTCGACTTTGCCATTGACGGCCGCATCGGTGAGGACGCGGGTCGTCTCCTGGAAGGACGCGGCCGAGATGAAGGAGCGCGTCTGCAGCGAGGCTTTGGTGATGCCGAGGAGAACCGGCGCGCCCTTGGCGGGACGCTTGCCCTGATCTTCGAGCTTGATGTTCGCTTCTTCGAACTCAAGTTTGTCGATCTGTTCTTCCTTGAGGAAGAGCGAGTCGCCCGGATCCGAGACCTCGATCTTCTGCAGCATCTGGCGAACGATGACTTCGATGTGCTTGTCGTTAATCGGCACGCCCTGCAGACGATAGACTTCCTGTATCTCGTTGATGAGGTAATTCGCGAGAGCTTCGATCCCGAGAATTTGCAGGATGTCGTGCGGCGCCGGATTGCCGTCGATCAGGTATTCGCCCTTTGCAATGAAGTCGCCTTCTTGCACGGTGATGTGCTTGCCTTTCGGCACGAGATAATCGATCGGCTCGATGCTTTCATCCGACGGAACAATGCGAATCCGCCGCTTGTTCTTGTAGTCGCGGCCGAACTCGACCTTGCCGTCGACTTCCGCGATGATCGCGTGATCTTTCGGACGGCGCGCTTCGAAAAGTTCGGCGACGCGCGGCAGACCGCCGGTGATGTCGCGCGTTTTCGCGCCTTCTGTCGGAATACGGGCGAGCGTGTCGCCGACGCGGATCATGTCGCCGTCTTCGACCGACAAAATGGCGTCGACCGGCAACTGGTAGCGCGCTTCGCTTCCGGTTTCGAGTTTCAGCGGCTTGCCCTTGTCGTCGGTGATGACGATCGAGGGTTTCAGCGCCGCCGCGCGCGGATTGGCGCGCCAGTCCATGACAACGCGGCTCGCGATGCCGGTCGCTTCATCGGCGACGACCTGCATTGAATAGCCTTCCTGCAGGTCTTCAAACTTCACCTTGCCAGCGAGGTCGGTCAGAATCGGCAACGTGTACGGGTCCCAGTCGGCGATGCGCTGGCCGCGGGTCACTTTCTGACCGTGGTCGATGCGCAGCTTGGTGCCGTAGGAGACTTTATAGGACGCGTGTTCCTTGCCTTCGGCGTCGTGAATTTTCACGAACGTGTTGCGGCCCATGACGATGAGGTCGCCGTCGGAGTTTTTAACGACGTTCCTGTTTTCAAGGACGATCTTGCCGTCATGGCTCGCCTCGATGAACGAGGTGTCGCCGACCTGCGCCGTGCCGCCGATGTGGAACGTGCGCATGGTGAGCTGGGTTCCAGGCTCGCCGATCGACTGGGCCGCGATGACGCCGACAGCTTCGCCGACATTGACGTGGCTGCCGCGCGCAAGATCGCGCCCGTAGCATTTGCCGCAAATGCCGACTTTGGCGTCGCAGGTGAGAACCGAGCGCACGCGAACTTTGAGAACGCCTGAGCCCTCGATTTCTTCCGCTTGCTCTTCGTTGATCTCGTCATTGCGGCGCGCCAGCATCTCACCCGTTTTCGGGTGCTTGATATCGACCAGCGACGTGCGACCGAGAATGCGCTGCGAGAGCGGAACGACGGTTTCGCCGCCCTGAATGACGGCGTCGATCGTGATGCCGTTTTCAGTGCCGCAATCGAGCTCGCGAATGATGCAATCTTGCGCGACGTCGACGAGACGGCGGGTAAGATAGCCGGAGTTCGCGGTTTTCAGCGCGGTGTCCGCAAGACCTTTGCGCGCGCCGTGCGTCGAGTTGAAGTACTCAAGAACCGTGAGGCCTTCCTTGAAGTTCGAGATGATCGGCGTTTCGATGATCTCGCCCGAGGGCTTGGCCATCAGGCCGCGCATGCCGGCGAGCTGTTTCATCTGCGCCGGGCTGCCGCGCGCGCCGGAGTGCGACATCATGTAAATGGAGTTGACCTCCATCTCGCGACCCGTCTCCTTGTCGATGCGCTTGGCCTGGATCTGCTTCATCATTTCGTCGGCGACTTTGTCGGTGCACTTCGCCCACGCGTCGACGACCTTGTTGTATTTCTCGCCTCTGGTGATGAAGCCGTCCGCGTATTGCTGTTCATAGTCGCGAACGAGCGAGCGCGTTTCTTCAACGAGCTTTTGCTTAGCGGCCGGGATGACCATGTCATCCTTGCCGAAGGAGATGCCGGCTTTGCAGGCTTCTTTAAAGCCGAGATCCATGACGCGGTCGGCGAAGATGACCGTCTGCTTCTGGCCGCAATGGCGATAGACGATGTCGATGAGGCCCTGAATGGTTTTCTTGGTCAGCAATTGATTGACGACCTGGAACGGCACGTTGCCGTCTTTTGGCAGAACCTGCGCAACCTTCATCCGGCCCGGCGTCGTCTCGACGATTTCGCGGATCGGCCGGCCGTCTTTGTCGACGGATTCCCAACGCGCGCGAATCTTCGCGTGCATGGTCACGGCGCCCGCTTCCAGCGCGTGGTCGATTTCCGACATTGTGCCGAAAACCATGCCCTCGCCCGGCTCGTTCGATTTTTCGAGCGTGATGTAATAAAGGCCGAGAATGATGTCCTGCGACGGCACGATGATCGGTTTGCCGTTCGCCGGCGAGAGGATGTTGTTCGTCGACATCATCAAGACGCGCGCTTCGAGCTGCGCTTCAAGCGCGAGCGGAACGTGCACGGCCATCTGGTCGCCGTCGAAGTCAGCGTTGAACGCCGTGCAGACGAGCGGGTGAAGCTGGATCGCTTTCCCCTCGATCAGTTTCGGCTCGAACGCCTGAATGCCAAGACGGTGAAGCGTCGGCGCGCGGTTTAGAAGAACCGGATGTTCGCGGATGACTTCGTCGAGAATGTCCCAGACTTCGGGGCGTTCTTTTTCGACGAGTTTCTTCGCCTGTTTGACGGTCGCCGAGAGGCCCTTCGCGTCGAGGCGCGAATAGATGAACGGCTTGAAGAGTTCGAGCGCCATTTTCTTCGGCAGCCCGCATTCATGCAGTTTCAGTTCAGGGCCGACGACGATGACCGAACGGCCGGAATAATCGACGCGCTTGCCGAGGAGGTTCTGGCGGAAGCGGCCCTGCTTTCCCTTCAGCATGTCGGAGAGCGACTTCAGCGGGCGCTTGTTGGTGCCGGTGATGACGCGGCCGCGGCGGCCATTGTCAAAGAGCGCGTCAACTGATTCCTGCAGCATGCGCTTTTCGTTGCGCACGATGATGTCCGGCGCGCGCAGTTCGATCAGGCGCTTCAACCGGTTGTTGCGGTTGATGACGCGGCGATAGAGATCGTTCAAATCCGACGTCGCGA
>JBBTJH010000108.1:0-3804 GCA_038059555.1 Pseudomonadota bacterium
TGAAATCCGATCGACGCGGCCGCCGTCGAATAATAGCCGGCCGTGCGTCCGCCGACGCGCAAAGCGCCCTGACCATATTCGCCGCCGATGCCGATGCCGGCTTTCTTGATCGACGGAAAAACGAGAACGCCGTTCGCTTTGGCGAGGAGCGCATCAGCGCCGGTGATTTTCTCGCGGAACAATTCGAGCTTTTCATTGACGCGCCGGTCGATTTTCGATTTCGACGCGGCCTCGGCAACGCCGGTGAGCGCCGCAACGGAAGCAATCAGGACAAGGACGATACGATTGAGCGTCATCTGCATATTTTTCTCCTGTGAAAATCACGCCGATAGTAAAACCGACGGCGCCGGAATTTAGGCTGCTTTGCGCCGAATTGCGGCGCCCGGCAATCTCTGTCCGATATTTAAGGCGCGCCGCCCGCCTTCGCCAATGCCTGACGGAACGCCTCGATCCGGGGCCGGTAGCGTTCTCTCATGATTGTGAGCGTTGCGGCGGACGACTTCTCCGGCGAGCCGCCGTCAAAAGGCGGCGCCGGATCATATTCAAGCCCGAGCTGAATGGCTTTTGCAATATCCTCGCCGGCGATCTCCGCCGCCAGCGTGAAGGCAAAATCGATCCCCGCCGTAACGCCGCCGCCGGTGAAAACATTTCCGTCGCGAACGACACGCGCCGTCACGGGGATCGCGCCAATTTTTTTCAATTCGTCATGATAGGCCCAATGCGTCGTCGCTTTTTTTCCTTGCAGCAACCCGGCGGCGCCAAGAATGAATGCGCCGGTGCAAACGCTTGTCACATATCGCGCACCGGCGCCCTGGCGTTTGACGAACGCCATCAACTCATGATCGTTGATCGCCTCATCGACGCCGAAGCCTCCGGGAACGACTAGAACATCGGCGGCAGGGCAATCCTTGAACGTCGCCGTCGGGTTGAGGGTCAGCGCCGCATCGGTTGCGACCGGCGCCATCGACTTTCCTGCAATATGAATTTTCGCGCCGGGGAGCCGCGATAAAACCTGCAACGGTCCGGTGAAGTCGAGCTGCGTCACATTCGGAAAAAGCACGAAAACAATATTGATCGCGTCTGTCATGTCCGGCCCCACCCGGCGATTGTTTCCATTACCTCATGGATATCCGCGCCGTTCTTGTCGATCCATTTCTGCGAGGGTCCGCGCCAGCGATGCGCGCTCCACTCTACCGCGCCGTTCTTGCGCAAAGCGACGCCTTCTTTCTTCAACCGCCGCCGCTGTTCTTCAGCGCCGCTGTGATCGGCCATCGCGCCGGACGACGTGATGATGCGATACCAGGCAAGGTTTTTCGGCGCGAACCTCATCGCGCGCGCCACCTGACGCGGACCGACGCCCGGAATGAGGCTCGCGATCATGCCGTAGCTTGCCACTTCGCCCTTTCGCACTTCGCGAATGAGCGCGTAAATCGGCTGGTAATCCGTCGTCACGCCACCTCAAACAAACCGGCAGCGCCCATGCCGCCGCCGACGCACATCGTGCAGACGACATATTTCGCGCCCCTGCGCTTTCCTTCAATCAGCGCGTGGCCCGTCATGCGCGCGCCCGACATGCCGTAGGGATGGCCGATCGCAATCGCTCCGCCATTGACGTTCAAGAGCTCGTCGGGAATGCCGAGCTTGTCGCGGCAATAAAGCACTTGAACCGCAAAGGCTTCGTTCAATTCCCACAGACCAATGTCGCTGATTTTAAGGCCGAACTTTTGCAGAAGCTTTGGAATGGCGTAGACCGGACCGATGCCCATTTCATCGGGATGGGTGCCGGCGACCGCGATGCCGCGATAAAAACCGAGCGGCGCCAAACCGCGCTTTGAGGCTTCTTTCGCTTCCATCACCACCACGGCGGAAGCGCCATCCGACAATTGCGAGGCGTTGCCAGCCGTCACGTGTTTTCCTATTTGCAATTGCTGCCCGCCCTTGAAGACAGGCTGCAATCCTTTGAGGCCTTCGAGCGTCGTTTCGGGGCGATTTCCTTCGTCTTTCTCAATCGTCACCGCGTGCTCCGTGACGGCGCCGGTTTCCTTGTTCGTCATGGTCATGACCGACGGCAGCGGCACGATCTCGTCGTTGAATTTGCCGGCGAGTTGCGCCGCGTGCGTCCTTTGTTGCGATTGCAGCGCGTATTCGTCCTGCGCGTCGCGGCTGATCTTGTAGCGCTCTCCGACGATTTCCGCCGTTTCAAGCATCTGCATATAGGTCGCCGGCATGTTTTCGAGCAGCCATTTGTCGGGCCGGACGAACATGTCCCGTGTCTGGTTGGTTGAAATGGATTCAACGCCGCCGCCGATTGCGATCTGCATATTGTCGACGATCACCTGCTTTGCCGCTGTTGCAATCGCCATCATGCCGGACGCGCATTGCCGGTCGACGGACATCCCCGAAACGCCGATCGGAAAACCGGCGCGCAAAGCGCTCTGGCGCGCAACGTTCTGGAACGCCGTCCCTTGCTGGATGGCGCAGCCCATCACGACATCTTCGATTTCTTCAAAATCGACCTTCGCGCGCGACGCCGCATGTCTGATTGCATGCGCGCCAAGCGCCGGCGCCGAGGTTGCGTTGAAGGCGCCCCGATAGGCTTTGCCGATCGGGGTTCTGGCCGTTGATACGATGGCGGCTTCTCTCATCTAATTCTCCTTTGCTTCAAGGGCGCTAAAGTCCGGCCTGACGACCGAAAGCGCGCCGGGCGTAATTTCATCGCAGGCGGACGGCTCCATCGTGAAATTGAGGTCGTCAATTTTCCAGACCCCGTCATGCCTTGAGAGGTTGAAAATATCGACGCCGCAATGAAGCCGCTCGCCGCCCTTCTCAATCGAATAGGAAGTCCAGACGACCGCGAGGCCGCCTCGCTCGAGCACAATCGGGTCCCAATAGCGCTCTTGAAACTTTGGGAAGGAACCGCTGCGCATCCGGTCGATCATCTCCGTCACCGGGCGATAGCGAATGGCGTCGCCTTTTTCCGGCTCCGCGATCACATTGACCGCGCCCGGTGAATGCAAGGCCGCGACGGCGTCTGCATCGGACGAGGCGAGCGCTACAAAAAACGCATCAAGCGTCGCCAATATTTCTTCGCGGTGCTGGGCAACGGGCGCAGGCGCCTCGTCCCGCTCCGCAGTAGCGCAGGCCGCAGCCCACAGGAGGCACGATCCCGCGCTAAATCTTGCAGCGCATTTCATCCCTTGCTCTCTGCATAGGCCCGCGCCTTGGCGAGGAAATTCATGTTGGGCCCGGCGCTGGTGTCGTAATAACGAACAGCGCTCGTATCTGAAATCTTGTCCCAGCTCGCCGCGATATTCTCAGGCGTTTGTTCGCCGGGCGGTAAATAGACCCCTTCCGTCTCAGCGATATAAGCGCGCGCATAACCGCCCGCCGCGCAAGACACGATCGCGCGAGAGGGCGCTTCATCGCTGACAAGAAACAGACACGCCGCCGTGATCGCTTCGGGCGTCATCGTTGCAAGGATGGGCTCGGGAATGCCGATGTCCTCGGTCATTCGCGTTCTCGCCGACGGCGAGAGAAGGTTGATGCGGATATCGTATTTGCCGCCTTCAAGGTGCAGCGCATTCATGAAGCCGATCATCCCGGCTTTGGCGGCGCCGTAATTCGCCTGCCCGAAAATGCCGTGCAGCCCCGAAGGCGAAGAGGTGCAAACGATCCGGCCATAAGTCTGCTGGCGCATGATTTCCCAGACCGCCTTCGTGCAGATCGCCGTCCCGACGAGGTGAACGTCAATGACGAGACGGAAATCGTCCATCTCCATTTTGGCGAAAGTCTTGTCGCGCAGGA
>JBBTJH010000109.1:0-4492 GCA_038059555.1 Pseudomonadota bacterium
CTCGACGCCGCCGGTGACGACCTCCAGCACGCGCTCGTCGAATTCGGCACGCACAATCTCGCGCATGTGCTCTGCGGTCGCCGGCGTCAGCTCGCTTGGTTTGATCATCACGCGGTTGCCGGCGCCGAGCGCTGCGGCCGCCGGCGAAAAGGCGAGTTGCAACGGATAATTCCACGGAGAAATAATCCCGATGACGCCGAGCGGCTGCGGCTCGATCCGGCTTCGGGCGGGCAGCATATGGAGCGGCGTCGCGACGGCGCGCGGGCGCATCCAGCGTTTCAGATTGTGTTTGACGCCTTTGGCCGCCGAAATGCTGACGACGATTTCCGCGAGTAACGTTTCATGGCGCGAGCGATTGGTGAAATCGGAATTGATCGCGTCGATGATCCGTTTTTCATTTGCTTCGACCGCATGGATGAGCGCGTCGAGGCGCGCCACTCGCGTGGCGTAAGCGGGATTTGGTTCCGCCGCGAAGGCGTTCTTTTGCAGTTCGAAAATTCGGTCGAGTTCAGCGTCGCGCACAGGGCTCGCGTCGATCGGACGTGTCGTATCGGCCATAAGTTCCTCCGGGAGGGGGCGGGAACGCAGGAAACTATCTAGTTTCCCGCATTCCGCTCGCAACGTCCAGCCAATAAGTCAGCGGAGGTTACTTGGCCGTCTCCGCGACGATGGCGATCGTGCTTTCAGTGTCGTTAACGGCGATCCGCGTCGCCTTGGCCGCGCCGTATTCGGAAAGGTCCGCGATTTCGACCCAGTCCGTATTTGCATTTTCCGCCCGCAGGGAGCGCGAATAAAGTTTAGCGCCGCTGGTCGCCAAGACGATCGACGCGGCGCCGTCCTCATCGAACAACAGCGCGAAATCCTCAGAGCCCGCCGGCAAGGCGAGTAACGGCGCGACGGCGCCGCCCGCAACGTCATAGCGCATCAGCTCGAACGACGGCGCCTCGGCGTCGCCCTTGATGCCGGTGAACCACAAATGCTCGCCCTTCTTGTCGCTCGTTATCGCGCGGCCGATGCCTTCATGCAGCAACGCCTTCTCGCCGCTGGCGACTTCGACGCGGTAAAGACTGCCAGGCTCGGAGCGGTAATAGACGCCAAGCGCTTTGCCGTCGTCGAGCCAGGCGTAATAGCCGAGCGGGGCAAAGTCGGCGACCGGAGCGCCCGCGTCTTTTTTGGCGAGAGAGCGGCGATAGACGCGCGTCACGTCGCCTTCAGGGTTCTCCTGGATATAGGAAATCCCGCCGCCCGGAGCTTCTTTCGGCGAATATTCGCTGCGGTCCTTGGAGGCGGCGAGCGCGCGGCTCTTGCCGCTGCCGATATCGTAAAGACGGATGTCGGTTTTGCCGCTCTTTCCTTCGGCGACATAGTAGAACGCGTTCTTCCCCGCGACGAAAGACGGCTGATTGTCATAGCCTTTGCGGTTCGTCACGTTTTTCAAAGAGCCGATGATCGGCGTCGAGTCATAAGAGGCGATCCGCCCGACGAAGATGTCCGTATCCGGAACAACCTCCGCAGCGACGACCGGCGGCGCGTCCCCTTCCGCAAAAGCGGGCATGGCGGAGGCAAGAAGGATCAAGGCGGACGCGAAAGCGGTGGTCATAAAGGTCTCCCGTGAAAGCGGCGATCCTAGCCGTCAGCGCGGGGAAAATGAATTCACGTTTGAAACAGCTGACACCGTCCGGTCCGCATCATTGATGCAGTGCAGGATGCAGACATATTTCATCGTGTTGAACCGGTCCGCCGACGCTTCGCTTCGGCGCGACAGCCTTCGCTCTTCGGGCCCTGTAATACTGAGTACATCCCTGGCCGGAACAAGTTTCATGGAATTGATAGGCTGGCTTGCCGAGCCGAAGCCCGAAGGGCGAAGGCTGGTGGAGCTGAGCGGAATCGAACCGCTGACCTCCTCATTGCGAACGAGGCGCTCTCCCAACTGAGCTACAGCCCCTAGCGGCCTTATTGGGCCATAGGTTTTGGTGGCGCTGATCTAGGCGCGGGCTTGCGCGCTGTCAATTCCGGGGGGATGCTCGTTTTAGTCGAGGGAGGACGAGGATGATCGAATTCGCGGCGGCGCTGATGCTTTCGGCGTCAAGGACGGAAGTTCCGCCCGAAAGCTGGAACTGCCGCAATCAGATCGAGGTCTGGTGCGCGGCCGACGGCTGCGCGGCGACGCCGCAGGACCAATCGACGCCGATGGATATATGGGCCTCGGTCGGCGACGCCGGGAAGGGGACGATTTCGGCCTGCGCCTATTCCGGCTGCTGGGAGGGCGAGGCGACGGTCAGCGCCTCGGCCGGGCGGCTCCTCTGGATCGGCGACAATCTGCCCTTCGCCTCGTCGGTCGAAGGGGCGGCTGGCGACGTCACCTTGCTCATTCTGGCGAAAGACGGCGTCGGGTTCGTGCGCGCCGGCGGTCTTGCGACCCCGGTCTTGTGCCGCCGGGCGATGAAGGCGGCTGAATAATCCGGCTATTTCGGCAGCCTTGATTGCGAAAGCGCCCGACACGCCATAAATCGCGGGGCGACATCCAAAGCCGGAAGGACAGGCGCCATGATCGTTATTTCCTACATCTTCAACGCCGCCATTCAGCTTTATATTTTCGTCGTCTTCATCACTGTGATTATGAGCTGGCTCGTCGGGTTCAATGTCATCAATCGGCATAATCAGTTCGTCGATATGGTGTGGCGGACCTGTTTGAACCTGACCGAGCCCGCCCTGCGGCCGATCCGGAACATGCTGCCAAATTTCGGCGGGCTCGACATTTCACCCATCGTCTTGCTGATCGGCCTCAATGCGCTGCAGCTCGGCGTAAACACCTACATTTTCCGCCCCCTCGGCGGCTGACGCTTGACGGCGCCCTTCATCCTCCGCGTCCGGGTCGGCCCTGGCGCCTCGCGGGCGTCGGTCGGGGGAAAATGGGCGGGGCCGGACGGGGATACGCGCCTCGTCGTCCGCGTCACTGCGCCGCCGGAAAAAGGCAAGGCCAACAAGGCCGCCGCAGAAGCGATCGCCAAGGCCTTCGGCTTGCCGAAATCGGCCGTCTCGATTACCGCAGGCGAGACGGACCGGCTAAAGAGTTTCGCGCTCGGCGGCGATCCTGCAATTCTTTCAGCGCGGCTTGCAGAGCTACTTGAAGAGTGAACGCGTGACGGCATCGATCATCGACGGCAAGAAGGTTGCGGCGGAGTTGCGTGAGCGCGTCGGGCGCGCGGTCGAAGCGCTCTCGGCGACCCATCGCGTCATACCGGGTCTTGCCGTCGTTCTCGTCGGCGACGATCCGGCGAGCCATGTCTATGTCCGCAACAAAGGGATCGCCACCAAAAAAGCCGGCATGGCGTCGATCGAACATCGCCTTGCGGCCGATGCGCGCGAGGAAGATGTCGTCGCGCTGGTTCGCCGCCTCAACGCCGATGACGGCGTCGACGGCATATTGGTGCAGATGCCGCTGCCGCCGCAGATCAACGCGCACCGCGTCATCAACGAGATCGATCCGGCGAAAGACGTCGACGGCCTGACGGAGACCAGCGCCGGGCGATTGCTGCTGGGCGAGACGGGGCTTGTGCCGTGTACGCCGCAAGGGTCGGTCATACTCATCAAGACGGTTGAGCGGAAATTATCCGGCCTTCACGCCGTCGTCGTCGGCCGCTCGATCCTTGTGGGCAAGCCCTTGTCGCTGTTGCTGCTCGGCGAGAATTGCACGGTGACGATGGCGCATTCGCGCACCAAGGATCTCAGCGACGTCTGCCGGTCGGCGGATATTTTGTGCGCGGCTGTCGGCAAGGCGGAGCTCATTCAAGGCGACTGGGTTAAAAAAGGCGCGATCGTCATTGACGTCGGCATCAATCGCGTCGGCGACCGGCTGATCGGAGATGTCGGCTTTGATGCGGCCGCGACGCGCGCGCGCGCAATCACGCCGGTCCCCGGCGGCGTCGGCCCGATGACGATCGCATGTCTGTTGAAAAACACAGCCCTTGCCGCCGCTCGCCGGCGAGGCATTCTAGATCCGGAGATCTGAGTGGCGTGCGCGACGCTCGCCGCTGCGTGGCGCACATCCAAAGGCTGCTTGATGGCGCCCCTTGCGATCCCCATTTAAGGGGTCGAAAGGGGCCTTTACCCATGAAGAATTTGTCGCGCTTCAAGACGGCTATGCTGGCGGCCGCATCGTTCACCGCTCTCTCGGCCGCCGTCGTCAGCGCCGCTGACGCCGCCCCGCAAACGCCGGCGACGATCGAGCACGCGGTCACGATGGCGGATACCGCGCCGGAGCGGGCCGCGCCGGCCGTCACCGTCAAAAACGCCAGCCTTGCCGCTCTCGGCGCCGCCGCGCTCGCGGCGCTCGCGCGCCTCATCGGGTTTGGTCGATTGAAGTCCGCGCTCGCCGTCGGGGCGGCCGCCGCTGGCAAAGCGGCCACGGCCAGCCTTGCCGCGACGGGGTCGGCGGCGAAGGCGGCTCTCCGGGCGGTCGGCGCGCCGTTTCGCTTTATGGCCCTTCTGG
>JBBTJH010000110.1:0-11802 GCA_038059555.1 Pseudomonadota bacterium
ACCCTCCACCCAACGCCCGCCGCGACCCTTATCGGCAAATCCAGCTACGCCTTTGGCGAGCGCCGCTTCGGCGCGGTCAACTGGCTCGGGCTGTGGACTTTGTTCCTCAAGGAAATCCGCCGGTTTTTGAAAGTCTCTTTTCAGACGATCTTCGCGCCGCTGATCTCGACCTTGTTGTTTCTTCTGGTGTTCATTCAGGCGATGGGCGCGAGGGCCGCTGTCGGCGGCGGCGTTCCTTATGTCGAATTTCTGGCGCCCGGCCTCATCATGATGGCGATCTTGACCAACGCTTTTGCAAATTCGTCGTCGTCGATCATCATCGGCAAAGTTCAAGGGTCGATCGTCGATGTCTTGATGCCGCCATTGTCCGCCTCCGAACTATTGGTCGCCTTCGTCGCCGGAGCCGCCTGCCGGGGCGTCCTTGTCGCCGTCGTCACGGCGGCGACGTGCGCTGTGTTCATGGCGATGGCCGATACGCCGATGCGCGTCGCGCATATCTGGGCGATCGTTTATTTTTCAACGGCGGCGGCTCTGATGTTCGGCCTTTTGGGCGTCATCGGCGGCGTCTGGTCTGACAAGTTCGATCAGCTCGCGGCCTTCACCAATTTCGTCATTACGCCCCTTACTTTTCTCTCCGGCACTTTTTATGCGATTACGAGCCTGCCGGAGCCGTTTTTGACCATCAGTCATTTCAATCCGGTTTTTTATCTGATCGACGGTTTTCGCTACGGCTTCACCGGCGTCGCAGAAGCGCCCCTTCTGATCGGCGCCGTGTCCGCGGCCGCCATCAACGCGGGCCTTGCCGCGCTTTGTTATCGGCTGCTGAAGACCGGCTACAAGTTGAAGAGCTAGGCGCGCCTTCATGCGAGACGACATCATCATTCCTTTTGAGGTTGGCGACGGCGCTGTGCGCGGCAGGATCGTGCGCCTCGGTGCGGCGATCGACGACATTTTAAAGCCGCATGAATTCGCCGATCCGGTTTCTGAATTGCTTGGCGAAGCGGCAGCGTTGACGGCGTTGATGGGCGCATCGCTGAAATTCGACGGCAAACTGATTTTTCAGGCGCAAGGCGAAGGCGCCGTAAAGCTTCTGGTCGCCGACTATGTGTCGGACGGCGCAATTCGCGCGATGGCCTCGATTGCGGGAGCGCCGGAAGGGCGCGGGCTCGCCGCACTGATGGGCAAAGGCCATCTGGCGCTGACGATCGATCAGGGCCCTGACATGGAGCGCTATCAGGGCGTGACCCCGATTGAGGGAAAAACTCTGGAAGAAGCCGCCGCTGGCTATTTCGATCAGTCGGAACAGATCCCGACGGCCGTTCGCCTCGCGGTCGGCAAGGTCGTGCGTCCGGGCGAGGGCGCTTCATGGCGCGCGGGCGGCGTTATCGTTCAGTTCATGCCGGGCGAGGGCGGAACGCGCGAGCGCGGAGAAGCCGCGCTCGCCTCGGACGAGGACCGGGATGTCTGGGATCGCGCCGCCGCCTTTCTCAATACGACGCAGGCGGACGAGCTCCTCGATCCCGCGCTCTCTCCGGAAGATCTGCTGTTCCGTCTCTATCATGAAGACGGCGTGCGGGTCTTCGAGGCAAAGCCCGTGCGCGCCGCTTGCTCGTGCAACGCCGGCAAGATTTCAGCGGTGCTCTCAAGGTATTCCGCGCAAGACCTCGAAGAGCTGTTAGAGGGCGGCCTGATCAAGGTCAGCTGCGAATTCTGCCGGCGCGACTATTATTTCGACGCTGAAGGCCGGGAGGCGAAGCAATGAACGGACAGGAATTCGAAGCGGAAATCGACGATCTCGAATTCGAGCTGGCTAAGCTTCAAGAAACGGTTGCGCGCAAAGGCATGAAAGTCGCGATCGTCTTTGAAGGCCGCGACGCCGCCGGAAAAGGCGGGGTCATCAAGACGATCCTTGACCGGATGAACCCGCGCGTCTGGCGCGTCGTCGCCCTCCCAAAACCCTCCGACCGCGAACGCAGCGAGTGGTATTTCCAGCGATATGTCGAACATTTGCCGGCGGCCGGCGAAATCGTTTTGTTCGACCGGTCCTGGTATAACCGCGCCGTCGTCGAGCCTGTGATGGGCTTTTGCACGCCCGATCAGCATGACGCGTTCATGCGCGAGGTTCCGCTGTTTGAAAAAATGCTGGTCGATTCCGGCCTCATCCTGATCAAATACTGGATACATGTCTCTGCGGATGAACAGGAAAAAAGGTTTCAAGATCGCGCGTGCGACCCGAGGAAACGCTGGAAATTATCGCCGATCGATCTTGAGGCGCGCCGCCGCTGGGCGGAGTTTTCAAAATACCGCAACAAGATGTTTGAACTGACGCATACGGATTTGGCGCCATGGCGCACGATCGACGGGAACGACAAGGAAAAAGCGCGGTTAAATTGCATCCGCTCAATCCTCGACATCGTTCCTTATGAGTATAATGAGGAAGCCTTCAAGGCGATCGAACTTCCCCCGCGCCAGACGGCGGAAGAAGCGGGCTACAAGAAATCCGGCATTGAGAAGAGCCTCTTCATCAAGGATTATTACCCGGGCGTTTGATCGCCCTTGGTGAGGACGGCGTTGCGCCGCGTCGCCAATTGAAGGCTGTAACCGTTCTCTCGCAGCAAGGCTTCGGGCGATTTTTTAACGCTCGCATGCGACGTTTCCATAATGATCAGCGACGGGTGGAGCGCGCGCGGCGCATCGCGAAAAAAGGCGCTGAGGGCTTCATATTCATGCCCTTCAATGTCGATCTTCATCGCGTCGATTTTTTGAAGTCCGGCGTCCGACATGATCGCCGCCAGCGGGCGCGCTGCAACGCGCGTCTCGCCCGCCGGGTCAACCCGGCTGAGACCGCGGCTCTTGCGGTCGATTGAAAACCGCACCTCGCCTTCCGCATCCGACGCCGCGCAAGAAAAGATTGTCACGTCCTTCGAAGCTCCTGACGCCTCGATATTGAATTTAAGCCGCGCCGCCATTTCGCCATCCGCCTCGATGCAGACGGCTTTTAATTTCGCGCCGGAGCGCGCTGCTTCTGCGCGCGCAAAGAGCGTATAGAGGCCGACATTAGCGCCGACATCGACGAAGGTGAAAACCTCGCCGCCGAATTTCGAGATCGCCGCGCGGAGAAGCGCGCGTTCATCGCCGTCCCACAATTGCGGCGTCAGGAATACGCGCTTTTCACAAATATTGTCGGCGGGATGAAGGCGCGCTTTTTGCGTGCCGAATATATCGACGTCAAAGGCGCGCGGCGTTCGTCCGCCAGCGGGGCCGAGAAGAAGCGAGGCGGCCCTTCGCCCGAAATAATTTGCCGGCAAAAGACGGCCGAGCGCGCGAAACCGTTCCTGCAGCGGCGAGGGCGCGAGCGCGCCGAACGGCTCCGTCATTCGCCGCCCTCCCGCCTGCGGCGCTCGTACATTTTAACGTCGCGCATCCAGCGGCCAAAGCCCGACATCACCGAGAAGGCAAAACCGTAGACGCCGCCGCGAAAAAGACCGTCAAGAAGATAGCGTTTTGCAACGTAAAACGGCAGGCCGAAAAAAATGCGCGCGACCAGCACGGGCATTGGCTTGGGCGTCAACTCGCGCGCCCTCGTTGACGAGTTGCGGTTCAATTTGTCGATCAGGTGCGCCGTGTCGCTGAAAGCGTAATGAAGGATCGGCGAGGAAAGCGCGCCGGTTTTCATTCCCGCCGGAATGTCGAACTGGTCCCACGCGGCATGATCTGGCGCACGCAAGGCTCTGCGATCATAAAGCTTGCAGCGGATGACGCCGCCGAACCCGAGCCACGGCTTGCCGACCGGCGGCGCAATCGCGACCGGCGTCCGGTAGACGCGGCAAGAGGGCTCGCCTTTGGAGAAGAGCGCGCGAATTTCCGCCGCAAGCTCTGGCGTCACGACTTCGTCAGCGTCGAGATCAAGGAGCCAGTCATGCCGGCAGCGATCTTCGGCAAACCTCTTCTGCTTGCCGTTGCCGAGCCAGTCCTGATGAATGACGCGCGCGCCAGCGTCGGTTGCGAGAGCGACAGTCGCATCGGTCGATCCTGAATCGATGACGATAACCTCGTCCGCGATCTGCAGCGCGGCCGCAACGACATCGCCGATCATCCGCGCTTCGTTGAAGGTGCGAATAAAGGCGGAAAGGGGCGGCTTTGCGATCATGGCGGTTTAATGCCTTCGCGCCGCCTTATCAGTCAAACACAAACCGGCGGCGCGGCGTCACTCCGAAAGCCCGGGCCTGCGGCGCCGCCCGTCCGGCGGCGGCAGGCGGCCGTCCTTGCCGAATGCGTCCTTCTTGTCGCCCCGCCTCGGGCCTTCATATTTCGCCAGCGGGAGGAGCGTGAAATCGAGCGCAAATTTTTCAGCCTTCGCGATATCCGCCGCGGTCAATGACGATTTGAGGCCCGGGATCATGGTCGGCGGCAAAGGCCCGTAGCCGTAAAGATCAGCGGTCGGATTTTTCCCGTAAACGAGCGCCCATTGGAGCGATCCTTCCGCGTTATGAAGGGGGCTCGCCGGCGACGCCATTTCCATCGCAAGCTTTCGCTGCGCGCGGGCGTTGCCGGCATAAGCGGCTCTGGTCAGCCAAAACTCGCCTTCCTGCCGGAAGAGCGCCGTTTCAGAATCATTCGCGCCTTTCATCGTGAGGAGACATTCGGCAAGCTCGTGCTGCGCGGCTTCCTGCCCCTCGCCCATGCCGGCGATCACGCGAAACGCGGGCGCGGCGTCCGCGCACCCCTTATCATCGCGCAGCTTCCTCGCGAACATGATGAGGCGCCCGGCGTCGTTCTCATTGGGCGCCGCTTCGATTTCCGCCTCAGCGGCAGGGGCGTCGGCGGCGTCCTTGTCGCCCGGCGGCGGTTCATCCGCCGCGTAGGCGAGGGATAGAAAGAGCGCGGCGGAAGCGGCAAGCGGCACAAATTTCTTCAAGACATATCTCCATCTAAAAATCCTGCGCCCGCCCTGACGGGTTAAACGGGGGAAGCGCGCAAAATCCGTCGCAAAAAAAATAATAAAAACTGCGACGGAATTGAGACACTGGCGCGTTTAATGTCCGTACCGGTTGCGAAGGCTCTCCCTCCGATGCGCCGGGATGAACGCGAGGCCTCTTATCCCCTCTTGGCGCACGCGTTTCAATGGCGCCGCGGACGACGCGCCCCCGTCGTCAGCGGCGCTTTATTACGCGCCGGTCATTCCGGGGCGCCGCGCAAGCGGCGAACCCGGAATCCATTCTTTTTCGAGTGGGCATACTACGGCATGGACTCCGGGTTCCCCTTCGGCGGCCCCGGAGTGACGGGGTTTCATTGTTTGTTCGGCTGATGAAGCCTCATCATTTTGTCGCGCACAGCGACGGCGGTATCAGGAAAGTCCGAGAAGACCCCGTCGGCGGCAGACCACAAATAATATTCTAGCTCAAATTCAGATCCAGAGATCCGCGAATGGCGATATGGACGGAACTTGCCATCAACGCAGGTGTCGTCGGTCTGCTCTCCCGCAACCACCTTATTGCATAACAGGTTTCGAGGGTCATTCGTGTTCACGTTGTCCATTCTGGCGAGGTCGGCAATCAATTCATTGTTCGGGGCGTCGTTTCGAAATGTCCAAAAGTGAACAAATAGCCCCAGCGCGGCCGCCTCTGTTGTGAATCCGTTTTTGTCTCCAATCAAAAGAACCTTCGCCGCCCCGACCCCGTCCGCATATGTTGCAATCTCCGCCAGCGGAATATTCGGCCCGGCGCCCGGCTCCTTCTCATAGACAAGTTGCACCAGTTTTGCGCGGGCCTTGCCTTTGAGGCGCTTTAAAATCTCCGGTTCAAACGACTGGATGAACACAGGTCCTGCGTCAAAACCTTCCAAGGCTTTCAGAAGCGGCGCTTCGAAATCATGACCGATGGCGGCGAAAAAACCGGGGTGCTTGGTCTCGGGATAAACGCCGACGGGGCGCCCCGATTCCTTCGCCTTGCGCGCGACGAGCGCCAGAATTTCGTCGAAGGTTGGTATCTCGTATAACCCGTCGAATTCTTTCGACCGGCCCGGAAAGGGCTGGCGCGCGCGTAACGTCTTCACCTCGGCGAGAGTAAAATCCTCGATCCACCAGTCGGTGCGCTGAAGGTTTGACGGGTCATCCGCCGCGTCGTCATTGGCGCGCTTTCGCGACGCGAACTCCGGATGGTCGGCGACATCGGTCGTCGTCGAGAGATAGCGATCATGCCGCGCGACCAGAACGCCGTCCTTGGTGAAGACGAGATCGGGCTCGATGACATCGGCGCCCATGTCGACCGCGAGCGCGTAGGATTGAAGCGTGTGTTCCGGGCGATAGCCGCTCGCGCCGCGATGCGCGATGATAAGCGGCGGGGAGCCGTCGAGCGTCGCCCACATGGCGGGTTTCTCCTGTTGGGCGTCGCAGGCAGAGAGCGCGAGCGCCGCGCCGGCAATCGCTGAAAGTCGCATGGGCGGTGACGCCTCTATCTTCGGGCCGCAGTTGGTCTGCGCGAAAGCAAAGCCTATGCTCACCCTTTCGAAGGAAGGAGGCAAGAGATGTCCGAGGCTGAAAAACTCGAAGCCGAGCTGATGGAAAAAGCGCTGAAACTTGCCGCGTTGCGCAAAGCCGAAGCGCCGGTTGAAATAAGCGATTATGCGTTTCAGACGCTCTCCGGCGAGACGCGCCTTTCCGGTCTTTTTGCCGGGCGCGACCGTCTCCTCGCCATTCACAATATGGGACAGGGCTGCCGCTATTGCACCTTGTGGGCGGACGGTCTCAACGGCCTCGTTCCCCATCTTGAAGACGCGATGGCGGTGGTCCTTCTTTCCAAGGACCCGCCGGAAACGCAGCGCCGCCTTGCGCGCGATCGCGGCTGGCGCTTTCGCCTCGCAAGCCATGGAGGCGGCGCCTATATGAGCGAGCAGTGCAAGATGGCGGGTTATGACAATTGCCCCGGCGCTGTCGTCTACGAAAAAGCGGACGGGAAAATATTGAGGCGCGGGCGCGCGGCGTTCGGGCCCGGCGATCTGTATTCGCCACTCTGGCATTTGCTGGCGCTGGGCGGGGTCGGGGCTGACGAATGGACGCCGCAATTTCACTACTGGAGCCGCCCGCAAAAGATGGAAGACGGCGGCCAGAATTTGAATGACTGAGCCTCGCCCCGGTCCGATTTCCGCCGCGGCGCTTGGCGCGCTCTGGCTCTACAAGCGAACGCTCTCGCCGGCGTTCTATCTTTTCGGCGCGCGCTGCCGGCACTTGCCGACATGCTCGGATTACGCGGCCGAGGCGTTCCGCCGTCACGGCGCCCATAAAGGGTTCTGGCTCGCCTTTTCGCGGGTCTGCCGTTGCCATCCCTTCGGCTCTCACGGCTATGATCCGGTCCCGGCCGAGCGCCCCTCTCAGGGGTGGCGCCTGTGGCGGCATGGCGACTGGTCGTGGAAACCGCGCGGCGGCAAATAGCGCCCCAACCCCTTGTCGGGCTTGACGTTTCGCGCGGGGTCATGGAAGTCGAAGCCTCCTTAAGACTGGATGTTCAATATGGTTGCGATCACGCTTCCCGACGGTTCTGTGCGGCAATTCGACGGCGCGCCGACGGGCGCCGGCATAGCCGAGGGGATTTCGAAATCGCTCGCCAAAAAGGCGATTGCGGTCCGGGTCGACGGCGTTTTGTCCGATCTCTTCTTGCCGATCGACCGCGACGCGAAGATCGAGATCGTGACGCGCGACGACGGCGCCGATGCGCTCGATCTTGTTCGCCACGATACGGCGCACTTGCTGGCGCAGGCGGTGCAGGAACTTTTTCCGGGCACGCAAGTAACGATCGGCCCGAATATCGAGGACGGTTTCTTTTACGATTTCGCGCGCGACGAGCCTTTCTCAACCGACGATCTTGCGCGCATCGAAAAGCGTATGGCTGAAATCGTCGACGAAGATCGACCGACGCGCCGCGAAGTCTGGGAGCGCGCGCGCGCCATCGAGCATTTCAAATCGATCGGCGAGACCTACAAGGCGGAAATCATCAACGATCTTCCGGGCGGCGAAGATGTAAAAATATACTGGCACGGCGACTGGCACGATCTGTGTCGCGGGCCGCACCTTCCCTCGACAAAGCACATCGGCAAGGCGTTCAAGCTGATGAAAGTCGCGGGCGCCTACTGGCGCGGCGATCATCGCAATGCGGTCTTGCAGCGCATCTACGGCACTGCGTGGACGAACGAGAAGGATCTAAAGGCCTATCTGACGCGGCTAGAGGAAGCGGACAAGCGCGACCACCGAAAGCTTGGCAAGGAAATGGATTTGTTCCATTTTCAGGAAGAAGCCGCAGGCCAGGTTTTCTGGCACCCGAACGGCTGGACGCTTTATCGCACGCTTGAAAACTACGTTCGGCGCAAAATCGGATTGAAAAATTACGTCGAGGTGAAAACGCCTCAGCTGATGGATCGCAAATTCTGGGAAGCCTCCGGACATTGGGAGCACTACCGCGAACATATGTTCGTCGCCGAGGTTGATGAGGGCGGCGAAGAAAAACGCGTGATGTCCTTAAAGCCGATGAACTGCCCGGCGCATGTGCAGATTTTCCGGCAAGGCCTCAGGTCTTACCGCGAATTGCCGCTGCGGATCGCCGAATTCGGATCATGCCACCGGTACGAGCCGTCAGGCGCGCTGCACGGCCTCATGCGCGTGCGCGGTTTCGTTCAAGACGACGGGCACGTCTTCCTGATGGAAAGCCAGATCGAGGATGAAGCGGCGAGTTTTGTCACCTTGCTGTTTGAAATGTATGGCGAGCTCGGCTTCGACAAGCCGCTCGTCAAACTTTCGACGCGCCCCGAACAACGCATCGGATCGGATGAGGTCTGGGACAAGGCGGAAGCAGCGCTTGAAGGCGCGTGCCGGCGGCTCGGCATCGCGCCGATCCTCAATCCCGGCGACGGCGCTTTTTACGGGCCGAAGCTCGACTTTGTTGTGCGCGATGCGATTGGCCGCGAATGGCAGACCGGCACTTTCCAGTGCGATTTCAATCTGCCGAAACGTCTTGGGGCGGAATATGTCGGCGAGGACGGCGCGCGCCATACGCCGGTCATGCTCCACCGCGCGATTTTAGGCTCGCTGGAGCGGTTCACCGGCGTTCTCATCGAGCATTACGCCGGGCGTTTTCCGCTCTGGCTCGCGCCGCGCCAAGTCGCGGTTGCAACGATCGTCTCCGACGCCGACGATTATGCGCGGGAAGTCGAAAGCGCGTTGAAGGCGGCGGGCCTTCGCGCGGAGAGCGATCTGCGCAACGAGAAGATCAACTATAAGGTGCGCGAACATTCGCTCGCCAAAATTCCGGTCATACTCGTCGTCGGCGCGCGTGAAGCGCAAGAGCGCAAAGTCTCCGTGCGCCGTCTCGGCTCCGAGCAACAAGAAGTCCTCTCGCTCGAGGCGGCGATCGCGCAATTGACGGCGGAAGCAACGCCGCCCGATCTTCGCGGACGCTGAAATTGAGCGCAGGAACGTCGACGCTCGATCGGATCATCGACGGCTTGTTCATCGTCGCCATGTCGGGCGTCGCCGTTCTCGCGGTGTTCGGGCATCGGGGCGTCGCTCCTTGCGTCGGATTTATGGCGCTTGGCGTCGCGCTTCGGGGGAGGACCTGGCGCGCGGGGTTTGGCCTTCTTTCTCCGCGCCGGCTGCTTGCCGATCCATTGTCAATCGCCGCAATTGCAACGCTTGGTTTTTCGCTCTGGGTCGCCGTGACAATGTTCTGGTCGCCGGTGCCGGGCGCCGAATGGCTTGCGCTTACGGTGCTCGTTTCTGCGCTTGGCGCGGGCGCGCTCGTCTTTGAAGCGCAGCAGGCGAGCCCGCGGCGCACACGCTTATTTTCAAACGTCTTTATAGGGATGGTCTGCGTCGCTTCGGCCGCGCTGATGTTTGAAGGCTTGAGCGGCGCGTATCTCCGCCATGTTTTTCCGCCTGAAGATCTCTCGCCGTTGCGCTGGAAGGATTTCGTCGCGCTGGGGCGGGGCGTCACCGCGATGGCGCCGCTGGTCTTTCCGGCGGCCGTTCTCCTTCGCCGCCTGACCGGCTCGTGGTGGGTCGCGTTTTCGCCAGCCGCAGCGCTTTATATCGCCGCCGGGAATTTTTCGATTTTCGCCAATGTCGCCGGACTATCGGCCGGCGCCCTGGCCTTCGCGGCCGCGCTTTACTGGCCGAGGGTCAGCATCAAATTCTGGTCGGCGCTGATTGTCGCCGCGCTGATTGCCGTTCCTTTTGTCGCGTCGATCCTACCGGCCGAGGCGGTGCAACGCGGCGATTATATATTCATTCCCGCGTCATGGGCGCTAAGGCTCGTCGCATGGCGTGAGGCCGCCGAGGCGGCGCTCGGCTCATGCTTTCCAATTGGCTGCGGCGCCGATTACGCGCGCGCTCTCAGCGAGCAAGGCGTGACAATAGAAATCCCCGGCTGGCCGATCGCCCTTCCGACAATGCCGGTTCATCCGCACAATCTATTTTTGCAGATCTGGCTTGAGCTTGGCCTGCCCGGCGTCATTTTGTTCGCCGTCGCTTTCATCGACGGCGCCATGGCGCTCCTCAAAGCGAGAATTGATGCGAGGGCTTACGCGGCAATCGCCGCCGTCGCCGCTGTTTCTTTCATTTCCGTAATGTTCGAGGCGAGCCTGTGGCAGGTCTGGCGCCTTTCCGTTTTTGCACTTGCCGCGTTCGGTTGCGCGGTGTCATATTCAGCGAACAAATCGTAGCAATAAGAGAGCGTCGTCAGGACGCCCGTTTGCGAGTGGGGGTGAGTATGCAGGACCAACCGGCAAGCCGTCCGATTTCTGCGATCGTCGTTTCTTATTTCACCGGTTCGGTGCTCGCGCGGTCTCTCGACGCGTTGCGGTTACAATCGGGCGTTCGCGAAATCATTCTCATCGACAACGGCAATCCTGAAGGCGCCGTCGAAGCAGCGATCGGCCCCGACAGCGACGGACCGCCAATCCGGCATATCGCGGGCCACGGCAATATCGGCTTTGCGGCTGCGTGCAATCTCGGCGCGCGGGCGGCGCAAGGGGAACTTTTGCTGTTCGTCAATCCCGATGCGATCTTGCCGCCCGGCGGCGCCGAAGCGCTGGCGAGAGATGGACTTATTAGAGACGGCGCATGGCTGATGGGGGCCAAGATCATCGACCCGGACGGCGCCGAACAACGAGGGAGCCGCCGCGCGACGCTGACGCCGTGGCGCGCTTTCGTCGAGGCGACCCGGCTTTATAATTTCGCGCCGCGCCATCCTTATTTTCGCCGGTTCAATCTTCACGGCGATCCGTGCCCTGCGGAAGTGACGCCGGTGCCGGTGATTTCCGGCGCCTGCTTCATGCTGCCGAAAAAAGACTATTGGTCGATCGGCGGCATGGACGAGCGGTATTTTCTGCATGTCGAAGATGTCGATTTCTGCCTGCGGTTTGCAAAAGCCGGCGGAACCGTTTTTTTCAATCCGAAAGTTTCAGTGCTGCATTTCAAAAGCTCAAGCGAGGTCGATCCGGTTTTCGTCGAAATGCGCAAGACCTCGAGCATGCTGCGGTATTTCCGCGCCCACTTCTCCGAACCCTACCCCGCGCCGTTCATGCAATTGGTGGGTCTGCTGCTCTGGACGCAATTCGCCTTTAACGCGGCCGGTAAGACGCTTGGCCGTCTCGCCTCGCCGCTGACGCGGCGTGCGCCAAAATTCTCCCCGGCTTCACGCACACGGGCGCGATCCTAGGACCCCGCGAAATCTGCAACCTCGAAGAGGTATAGCGTTCGCACCCGTCCATTGCCGATCGGCGCAGAAACCGCCGTCAAAGGGATGATCGTCTTGA
>JBBTJH010000111.1:0-2905 GCA_038059555.1 Pseudomonadota bacterium
TTTTCTCACCATGGCCGCCGCTTACGCCCACAGGCGCGGTCTCGGAGTCCTTGTCGCCGGCATGTGCGAAGCGGATTTCTCAGGCTATCCCGATTGCCGCCGCGCCGCGCTCGACGCGCAGATGATCGCGATCAATCTCGGCATGGAAACGAAATTTTCGCTTGAAACGCCGCTGATGCATCTGTCGAAGGATGAGAGCTGGCATTTGGCCGAGGCGCTTGGCGGGGACGAGCTTGTCGAGCTTCTCGTCGAACACACGCACAGCTGTTATCTCGGCGACCGGACGACGCGCTTCGACTGGGGATATGGGTGCGGCGCGTGTCCGGCCTGCGAATTGCGCGCGAAGGGGTGGTCCGGCTACATCGCCGCGAAGTCACGCCGGAAGAGCCGATAGTGGCGACATACGCGGTCAAGGAATGTTTCTACACGCTGCAGGGCGAAGGCGCGCAGACCGGCCGCGCGGCCGTGTTTTTGCGTTTTGCGGGATGCAACCTCTGGAGCGGCCTCGAGCGCGATCGCGCGATCGCCGTCTGCAAATTCTGCGACACCGATTTTGTCGGCGTCGATGGACAGGGCGGGGGAAAATTCAACACGCCGGAAAAGCTGGCGGCGCAGGCGCTTTCAAAATGGAAACCGGAAGGCGGCGGCGCAAAGCTGATTGTCTGCACCGGCGGCGAGCCGTTGCTGCAACTCGATCCGCCGTTGATCGCGGCGCTGCATCAGGCCGGTTTTGAAATCGCGATCGAAACCAACGGAACGATCAAGGCGCCGGACGGCATCGACTGGATCTGCGTCAGCCCGAAATCGACGGCAACGCTCGCGCAAAAGAAGGGCGATGAATTAAAACTCGTCTATCCGCAGCATGATGCGCCGCCGGAAGCCTTTGCCGGTCTCGCCTTCCGGAATTTCTTTTTGCAGCCGATGGACGGACCAGATCTCGCGCGCAATACGAGGCTCGTCCTTGACTACTGCCTCAGCCATCCGCAATGGCGGGTCAGCCTGCAAACGCACAAAATGCTGGGCATTCCTTAGGCCGCGTCTGCTTGATCCTGCAGCTTTGCAATCAGGAACTGCGCGTCGCGGCAATAAGCGTTGGCGGCCCGATCAGCCTTTTGAAGCGCCGCGTCCAGCTCTTCGAGCGACGCGGCGATCTCGTCGAATGTTGAGAACGCGTCGCGCGGCGGATTGATGTTGAGCCCCTTTGCCGAGGCGTCGAGACGGCAGGGCGATACCGAGTAGTGGGCTTTGCCGCCGAGCTTGACGTCGATCTGACGCTGGTTCTTGCCGACCAAGACGGCAGCGCGCTCGTCTATCGCCTCGACGATTGAATTGATCGACAGACGCAGCTCATCAAAACTCTCCGCCAGCAAGGCGCGGGCGCCGGCCTCTTGCGTATCGTTGGCGGAAAGCGCGACCTCATAGGCCTGCTCGATGATTTCGCGAACGCGGTCGATTGCAAATAGCGACGATTCAATCGAGCCGAGCGCATCGCGGATATTGTTCGCGGTTAAAGAGCCCGGTTTCTTTTCCGGCGCAGCGGGACCCGACGTGCGGCGAAGCGCCCGGTCGAGGCCGGCGGCGACGTCCATCGCAGGAAGCTCGGGCTCTTCCGGCGCGCGTCCGGAGATTCCGAATAGGCCCGCAAGCGGGCTGCGCTTTGGCTTCTTCTCGCCGTCTTCCGGCGCGCTTTTGGTCAACTCAAACGCCACAACACAACTCCTCGCCGACCCCCTCGCTGGAGGCCGCCAAGGATGAGGTTAAGAGCGGGTAATTGAGGCCCCGTTAAGCTCTCACCGCAATTTTGGGGATGCCGTTAGGACCTTCGCGCGAGGCGCCCGCCGCGTCCCTCGACGAGCCATGCGCCGGCGAGCGAAATGAGGAGCCCCAAGAGCCAGAGAAAGGGCGATGCCGCAGGCCGGTCGCTGACGGAATCCGTCCGGTAGGCCTTGCGCTCCAGGAGGCCCGCCCAGCCGGGGCCCGCCCGTTCCGACGCATTCGGGCTGATCCGGCGAATGTCGGGTATAGCGACAACGCCGTTATCGCGCAGGCGAAAGACGCCGCCGCCTGACGCCGCTGAAAGCGGCTCCAGTTTCGTCGATGTCGATACGACGTTTTCAAACTCCGGCGGCGCGGCAAGACCGATCGCTCCGATCGCAAAGAGTTCGCCAGAAACCGCCCGGTAAAGGCCGCGCGGGGCATCGGGAAGCTTCGCCTCGAAGACGCCCGGACGAACCGGTGAAAGCGTCAGATCGACTTTCTCGCCGCCCGGCATGGTTAACGTCGCCGACGGCGTCTCCTTCGAGATTGTGCGCCTTTCGATGACGAGTGCGCCGTCTTTTTCCGTCAGCGCCAATTGTTCTTCTTCAAGCTCAGGTTCCTTCATCAGCCAGTGCGCAACCCGGCGCAGAAGTTCCGCATGCGGACCGCCGCCGTCGAACCCGCGCGCCCAGAGCCAGACATGATCCGACTGGATCAGGCCCACGCGGCCGTCGCCGACGCGATCGAGGATGAGAAGGGGATTGTCGCCGGCGCCGGTCATCAAGGTTTCGCCGGAGCGCTGTGTCACCGGCATGATGCGCAGCCACCGTCCCCAGAAGTCTTCCTCTGGCAGGCCGGCGGTTACGGGGTGGATTTCGCCGATCTCGCTGAGCTTGGGACGGAACGGCCCGTCGATCTCCGCGCCTGACGGCATCGCCGGAAGTATGAACGAGAAATTCCGCCGCGCGGCAAGGCTCAAGTGCCCGTTGAATTCAGGTCCCGACGACACCAGAACCGCGCCGCCGTTTTCGACGAAGCGCGCAAGATTGTCGAAATGATAGGAATTGAGAACCCCGCGATAGGTGTAGCGATCGAAAATGACGAGATCGAATTCAGCTAGCTTCTCGATGAACAGCTCGTCTTGAGG
>JBBTJH010000111.1:2915-12027 GCA_038059555.1 Pseudomonadota bacterium
CGCAAGCTCCCGCTCAAGCGCGTTGTCGCTCTGCGCTTTTTCGATCGGCCGTAAAATCGTGAAGTGAACGAGGTCGATCGCGGGATCGGATTTCAACAAATTTCGCCACACCCGCTCGCCCGCATGTGGCTCGCCGGAGATCAGCAACACGCGCAGCCGGTCGCGGATCGCAGAGATAGGCAAAACCGCGATGTTGTTTTTGAGAGTCAGTTCATTTTCGGCGGATTCCGCCTCGAGTTCGATGACGGTTCTGCCGGGATGCGGCAGCGGCGCGGTGAATGAAGCCTCGGCGCCGATGGGGACGGGCTGGCGCAGGACTTCCTCGCCGTCGACGCGCAGCGAAACCGTAGCGTTGCCGCGATTTTCTAGCGCTTTCTCGTCAGGCCCCAGATCGTCGATGCGGAAACTTATCTCTGCGCCTTCCTTGACGATGCCATAGCGCGGCGATTTGGTGAGCGTCACTTTGCGGTCGATTTCGCCGGGCCGTCCGGAGGTGATAATGTGGATAGGCGCGGCGGCGTTCAGCCGTTCTGTCGAAATCTTGTCAGTCGGCTGGCCGTCAGTGACGACGAATACGCCGCCAAGGCGGGCGCGGGGGTTGTCGTTGACCGCCGCGGCGATCGCTTCGCCAAGGCGTGTTTCCTCACCGCCCCCGACAGTAGTGCGAATGATCTCGACGCCGCCAAGAGCTGCAAGCTTCTGTTCAATCGCTTCAGCGGCTTGCCGCGTCGCCTCAAGGCGGCCGTCAAGACTGTTGCTGGCGCTTTCATCGGTTATGACGATTGCGATGTCATCGAGCGCCGTGCGCTCGGAAACGCGGACCTGCGGGTTCAGAAGCAGACCGATAAGCGCTGCTAACGCCGCGATCCGGAACGGCGCGCTTGCAGGAGAGCGGATAATCGAAACAACGGCGATCAGGGCTGCGAAAATCGCGACGCCGATGACGAGCGCGAGCGGGAAGGCGGGTTCCATGGCCAAAGCGCTCACGGGCGTCCGAGCCTTTCAAGCAGGATCGGCGTGTGCACCTGATCGGATTTATAGTTTCCGGTCAGAGCGACCATCACCATGTTGACGCCGGCGCGGTAAGCGCATTCGCGCGGATTGCGCGGGACCGCGCCTTCAATGTTTGCGCAAGGCCGCGCAGTTGCTCGCACCGGCAACAACGGCTCGCCGACTTCATTGCTCGCCCACGCGCCGGCCCAGTCGCGCCCGCCGATGATGATTGGCGTCACTGAATCGTTCGGCCCGTCGCCCGACTGCACCCAGACCGGCCGCGTCGCCATCCGGCCGGTCAGATCCGAGAGCAGATAAAACGACCGGTAGAGGACATGGTTTTGACCGACGGGCGTTAACGGCGGAAGATTGATCGAGCTGAGGATCGCTTTCAGCGCGGCGCCCTCCGGCGTCTCGGCGCCGCTGATCGCGCGCTCATCGTCTCTGGTGTCGAATACGATCAATCCGCCGAACCGCATGAAGGTTTCAATATTGGCGAGCGCCCGATCGGAGGGCGCCGCCGCGCCGGGCGTCACTGGCCAGTAAAGAAACGGATAAACCGAGAGATCGTCCGCCTCCGGATCAACGCCGGCCGGCGGCGCCGGCTCCGACGAGGTTCGCCGCGTCAATTCGGCGCTAAGGCCAGCGAGCCCTGCTTGCGAAATGCGGTCGGTCGCCGGATCGCCGGTCTTCACATAGGCAAGTCGCATCGATAACGCGGCTTCCTCAGCGAGCGGCGACACCGGCCGGTCGAGCGGCCCGGCTGAGGCCCTTTCTGGCGCGCCGGCCGCCGCGACAAGAGCGAGCGCCAGGAAAAACGGCAGCTTGCCGGCGATCCGCAATGCTACGAGACCGTCCGCGAGAAGCAGGAAAAGCGCGATCAGAAACAAAGGCGGTCCTAGTCGCACCGGCGGCTCGGCGACATAGGGACGAATATCGGCGCCGTCGAAGCTTGCGCGGTTGAACTCGTCATTCTTGCCGACCGCGTTCAGCGCAATCGGCGCTTCAGGCGCGCCGTAAAGGCCGGGCGGGCGTCCCGGCGCCGGGCCGCTCGCCAAATCAGTCATCAGCGACGGCGCCAGATCGCGCGCCGGCTGTTTCAAGACGCCAAACCCGTCGAGCACGCGAAACGGCGCTGCATGCTGCGACTTGTCGCCGTTGAGATTTTCGGGTCCGAGAGATGAGAGAAAAACCAGCTTGCGCAGCATCTCGACGAAAGTTTCTGATAACGGAATATCCGACCATTCCGGCGTGGCCGTCGTATGAAAAAGTGCGATCGCGCCGGCGCCGAGCGTCTCTCCGGTGACGAGCGGCGTGCCGTCGGAAAGGCTCGCCCAGCTCCGCTCGGCTGTCTCGCCGCCGGGTTCGGCAAGGACTTGCCGGCGGATAAAGACATCCTTTGGCGGGGTCATGCCGGCGAAGGGACCATTATCGGAAAAGCCGCCAAGAAGCTGCGGCGTGTCCCAGGTGAGCGCACCGCCGAAGGCGCGCCCGCCGCCCCGAAGACGAACCGGAAGCAAGGGCGGCGCGGTCTCTTCTGCAGCCTCCGCCAAAGTCGGACCGGCAAAGCGGATGATGACGCCGCCTTTTTCGACCCACGCGGTCAACGCCTCGACATCGCCTTGCCGGATAACGCCGATATCGTCGAGCACAATGACCGAGGCGCCCGAAGAAATGATATTCTCAAGACTGTCGGTGACGAATTGCGCATAAGGCGCGAGCGCTTTTCTCACATAGTGCCGTCCCGCGAGCAGCGGGTCGGCGCTCTCGTCGCCCCCGGCGATCATGCCGATCAGCGCGCGTCGCTCCCGCGCATCGACGAGTTGAACCGCGCCAGCGGAAGGAACGCCCTCAAGGCGCGCCAACGCCATGTCGTTCTGCAGCGCGAGCGGCAGGTCTATCGTCGCGGACGCATCGCTGAGACCGGCGGCGAATTCGGCCGTCGCCCGGCCCAGTTCGCGTCCATCGCGCGCCGAGACCACAACGTCGCCGCGCCACGGCGCATCGCCCGCGCGCCGAATTTTGTAGTTGAGTTTGGTGTCGCTGCGCTCGGCCGGGTAAAGCGCCAGCTTTGGCGTCGCCGCATCCATTTGCACCGTGACGGCGCCGAGAGAATTTAACGCCGACAACAACTCGCCGGCGCCTGGATGGTCGACGCCGTCGGAAAGCCAGACGATATCCGCGTCCCGAATTGTCCCCTTCAACTTTGCGGCGCGCTCTGCGGCCTGCCGATAGTCGGGCGTCAGGGGCTCTGGCTGCAAAGACGCAGCCAGATCGCTGAAGTCATCGCCCGTCATCGGCTCTGGCGCTTCCTTTTCTTCGCTTGCGGTCGCGATGACGTAGACTTGTCTCTTGGCGCGCACAGCCTGTTCAGCCGCGGTCGCCATCGAATCGCGACGCAGGCGCCATGCAGGCGCTGCCGCCCAGCTGTTGTCGACCACAAAAATCTGCGGGCCGGATTTTACCGGCGGCGGCGGCGCGTTGATGATCGGGCCGGAAAGACCGATGATCGCGAGCCCTGCGATCGCCAACCGCAACAGGATGATCCACCACGGCGTCCGGTCCGGCGTTTCCGTCGTCTTTGCGAGGCGGCGCAAAAGCTCGAACGCCGGAAATTTCACTTGCTGGGGCGAGGGCGGCGTTGCGCGCAGCAAAAACCAGATCGCCGGCAAAGCGGCGAGCGCGAAAAGGATCGCAGGAGTTGCGAATGACAAGTCGCCCATGGGCGGCTTATTCCCTTTCTGAGAGCGCGCGCGTCAAGAGCGGCGCCGCTGTTCGGCGAGCGCCGTATAAAGCGCAAGCAGCGCATCGCTTGCCGGCCGATCGGTGCGATGGGCTATGAAAGTCCAGTTAAAGCGGTTGCAAAGCTCGATCAGCCGGGCGCGATGCGCGGCGAATTCGCGAAGATAGTTTTCCTTGAGCGCGCCGGCGTCGCCGAAGATCAGACGATCCCGGTTTTCAGGATTGGCGAACTCGGTTCTACCCTTGAAGGGAAAAGTCTCTTCCGCAGGATCGGTGATCTGCAGGAAAACGCCTTTGGCGCCGAGCGCTGCAGCTCTCGCGGCGGCGGCGGCGGTTTTTTCGATGTCCGTGAAAAAATCGCCGATGAAGACGACCCTTGCGTGAACGCTCGCCGGAAATGACGGCGGCGCGGAGGCGTCCTCGTCAAATGCCGCGACGCCTAGCGCTTCGAGATAGCGCGCCGCGCCATTGCGGCCGTGAAAGACCCTTGGCGCGGATGAGATGACGCCGATCCGCTCGCCCGCCCGTGCGAGGAGCGAGGCGAGCGCGACCGCAATGATGTCAGCGCGGTAGCGCTTGGTCGGCTGGCCCTTCATCGAGGAATAATCGAGCGAGCGCGACGGATCGCGCCAGATCCAGACAGCTGCGGCGGCGTCCCATTCGTTCTGGCGGACGTAAAGCCTGTCTGAGACGCGCGCGGACTGGCGCCAGTCTATCGCGGAGACAGGATCGCCGAAGGCGTAAGGGCGGTGCTGCCAGAAAGTCTCGCCGGGGCCCGAACGGCGCCTCCCGTGAAGGCCCGCCGCCACTGTCTGCGTGATACGTTCGGCCTCGATCAACAGCGGGGGGAACGCCGCCGCCGCTTCTTCCGCGCGGTGGCGAATATCCTCGCTGCTGGCGGAGGCGCGCGGGTTGGCCATTTCAGATCACTTTGGCGACAAGGTCATCGATAAATTCGTCAATCTCTACGCCTTGCGCACGCGCCGAAAAATTGAGCGCCATTCGATGGCGTAAAACCGGTTTTGCGAGGAAACGGATATCCTCAAGCGACGGCGCTTTGCGCCCATCGATGAGCGCGCGAGCGCGCGCTGCGAGGGAAAGCGCCTGGCTGGCGCGCGGTCCCGGTCCCCAGCTGACAAAGTCCCGCGTGCGCTCGCCGGCGCCATCGACCGGTCTTGCGCTTCTGACGATTTCCAGAATCGCATCGACAATTCGTTCAGCGATCGGCATCCGGCGGACGAGCTTTTGCGCGCGGATCAGCGCGTCCGGCGTCATCGTCGCTGTCACCGACGCAGCGTCGGCGCCGGTCGTCGCCCTCAGCATGCGTTTTTCAGACGCCTCGTCCGGATAGCCGACATTGATCTGCATAAGGAACCGGTCGAGCTGCGCTTCGGGGAGGGGATAGGTGCCCTCCTGCTCGATCGGGTTTTGCGTGGCGAGGACGTGAAATGGCGCCGGAAGATCGTGCCGCGCGCCAGCGACTGTGACGTGCAATTCCTGCATCGCCTGCAGCAGAGCGGATTGCGTGCGCGGACTGGCGCGGTTGATTTCGTCCGCCATCAGCAGCTGGCAGAATATCGGCCCCTGAATGAAACGAAATTCGCGCCGACCTGACGCCGACTCTTCGAGCACTTCGGAGCCAAGGACGTCGCCGGGCATGAGATCGGGCGTGAACTGAATTCGCTTCGCCCCTAATCCCATGAGATCGGCGATTGAAGTGACGAGCAGCGTTTTCGCAAGTCCCGGCGCGCCGACAATGAGGCCGTGCCCGCCCGCCGCCAGGGTCGCGAGGGTCAAATCGATTACTTCGTCCTGACCGAAAACGACCCTGCTGAGACTTTCCCGGGCGGCCTGAAAACCGGCGGCGGCGTCGTCGAATTCCTGGAGGAGGTCGGTTTCGGTCATTCTTTGTCCATCTCTGGCGGAGGCGGTTTTGCCCCCATTTCGGAAAAAGCGGGCTAAACCATGCAGATAACACGCTTTTGATTGGCGGATGCAACCGTTCGACCGTCAAATAGACCGGATCGGCGCAACCCCCTTGCCCCTTGCAGCCATAGTGACAACCTCATTACCATGCCGCCGTCAAAGCGCCGCGAGCCAGCCGCAAAGGCATGGTTAGATCGGCGTTAAGAGGGGCGCTGCATATTTATCTCCGGTTTTCCGGCGGCAGGGCTGGCGGTAAGGCCGCCTTGAGATCGTAACGACAGCATGTCGCTGTCAGGTGGAAGGGTATTTTCTGTGTCGGATGATGAGCACAAGTCGGGCGTCTGGGGATTTCTCAAGGGCTTCGGCAAACTGATGATCGGAATCCTGCTGGTCCTGCAGGGCGTCATCGGCCTCGCCATGCTTTTGTTGTTTGTCGGTCTCTTTGTCGGGGTCAGCGACAATCTCGGCGGCAAAACGACGATCGGGTCGGTCCCGAAGGAAGCCGCTCTCCTGCTCGATCCGGCTGGCGTCCTCGTTGAGGAAACCGAAGTCAAAGATCCGTTCGAACAAGTGCTCCAAGAAGCCTACGGCTCGAACGAGCCGGATCAGGTGTCCGTCGGCGACATAACGCGCGCCGTTCGAGCCGCCGCCAAAGACGATCGCATCAAAGGTCTCGTTCTCGATCTGTCGCAACTTTATATTTCGCCGATCAGCGCCTCAAAGGCGCACTACCTCGCCGGCGTCATCGATGAATTCAAGAAGACCGGAAAGAAAGTCTACTCTGTCGGAGACTTTTACGGGCAGGATCAGTATTTGATCGCCTCGCATGCAGACGAGATTTACATGCATGACAAAGGCTCTCTCGTGCTGATCGGGTACGGTTCGTACGACGGGTACATGAAATCGTTCCTCGAAAAGATTCTCGTGACGCCGCATGTGTTCCGCGTCGGCACCTACAAGGCGGCCGTGGAGCCGTTCCTTCGTGACGACATGTCGCCGGAGGCGAAGGAAGCAAACCTCGCTTTCCTCGGCAGCATGTGGACGAATTATACGAAGGAAGTCGAAAAGGCGCGCAGCCTTCCGGCCGGAACGCTCGACCGCTTTTCGAACGATCTCAACTCGATCTTGCGGGAAACCGGCGGCGATTTCGCCAAAGCGGCGCTCAACTTCAAACTCGTCGATCATTTAAGCTCTCGTCAGGAGCAGCTTGCCGCTCTGAAGACGGCGTTTGGCGAAGATGAGTCCGGCGACAGTTTCAAAAACGTCGACTTCAGGAATTACCTCAGCGCCATCGGGCCTGAAAAAGACGGCAGCGCGCCGAACGTCGCCATTGTGACGGCGGCGGGAACGATCGTTGACGGCGAAGCGGCCCCGGGCGTCGCGGCTGGCGGCGACACCATCGCCAGCTATCTTCAAAAAGCGCTTGAGGACGATAATGTGAAAGCTGTTGTCCTTCGGGTCGATAGCCCGGGCGGATCGGCGTTCGCGTCCGAAATTATCCGAGACGGCGTTGTTGCGCTGAAAGCGGCCGGCAAGCCGGTTGTCGTCTCGATGGGATCGCTTGCAGCGTCCGGCGGCTACTGGATTTCGGCGCCGGGCGATGAAATCTGGGCGTCGCCGACGACGGTCACCGGGTCAATCGGCATCTTTGCGTTTTTCCCGACTTTTGAAAAAGCCGCCGAACATTGGGGCGTCAAAATCGACGGCGTCGGCACAACCGCGCTGTCGTCGCTCTATGGGACCGGCGTCGGCCCGCTCCAGGACAATGTCGCGGATGTGTTTCAGCAAAGCGTTGAAGACGGCTATCGCGATTTCCTTGGCGTCGTCGCCGAGGGGCGCAAACTTGAACCGGCTTACGTCGACTCGGTCGGACAAGGGCGCGTGTGGATCGGCGAACAGGCGATCGGCCTGAAGCTCGTCGATCACCTCGGCGATATTGACGACGCGGTCGCGGCCGCCGCCAAGCTCGCCAAACTCACCGAGTATGATCGCGTCAACATGCTCGAAGAGCTGACGCCGTTCGAAGCGATGTTCGGCAAGGCGGCAGCGAGAGCGGCGGCGTCGCTCGGGGTGAAACAAAACGAAGCCCGCGCCGCGCATTCGATGATCGGCAAGGCGATTGCGACAGTGCAAAAAGAACTCGCTTTCGTTGACGAGTTCAATGATCCGAACGCTCTTTATGCGCGCTGCGTCGTCTGCGCGAACTGACTGACGCGCTGAATTCTCCAGGAAAGGGGCCGGCGCTTTTCACGAAGCGCCGGCCTTGCCGTTTATGACCGACCTCATGCGATACGCGGCGATGCTGGACGGCGAGGGACAACGCCGTCTGCCGCCCGTCGAGAAATGGTCGCCGGAATATTGCGGTGAAATGGATCTGGCGATCCGGCGTGACGGCGTCTGGGTGCACGAGGGAACGCCGATCGGCCGCGCGCGACTGGTGAGATTGCTCTCGACGGTGATCCGCAAGGACGGCGATCGCTATTTTCTGGTGACGCCGGTTGAAAAACTCGGGATCAAAGTCGAGGACGCGCCGTTCCTCGCGGTGTTGATGCGGACCGAAGGGGAGGGCGCGGATCGACGCCTCGTCTTTACGACCAATGTCGGCGAGGAAGTGATCGCCGGCCCCGATCACCCGATTTCCTATCGCGCGTCGGCTGGCGGCAAGGCGCCTTATATTCATGTCCGCGCCGGGCTCGACGCCCTTATTTCACGGGCGGTATTTTACGATCTTGTGGCGATTGGCGAAACGCGCGACATCGGCGGCGAGCTCTGGTTCGGCGTCAAATCGGCGGGCGAGTTTTTTGCCTTCGGACAGGCCGGCGACATATTCGCGGCGCAATCTTGACGCTCTTGCCGGCCGCGAACGAGGACGGATGTTGAACGACTGGCTTTATCGCATCGAGAACAATCTCGCGCTGTCGACCACACAGCGCGTTCGGATGCTCTTCGCCGAAATCAATCCGCATCTCGTTGGCGATGCGCGCTTTGAAAGCCGGTGGTCGAAAACACGTCAGGAAGCCGCCGTGCTGGTTCCGATCATCGACCGGCCTGAAGGCCCGACCGTGTTGATGACGGTGCGCTCGTCCGACATGCCGTCGCACGCGGGTCAAATCAGTTTTCCGGGCGGCAAGGCGCATCCTGAAGATCGCGACCGGATCGAAACCGCGCTGCGGGAGGCGAGCGAGGAAGTGAACATTCCTCCCGCGTCGGTGCGCGTGATCGGAACGCTTGGCGTGCATGAGGGCGGTTTGGGCTTTTCGGTGACGCGCGTTGTCGGGATTGTCGATCCGTCCGCGCCGTTCAAAGCCTGCCCGCGCGAGGTCGCCGAGATTTTCGAAACGCCGCTCGCCTGGATCGCCGATCTCTCCAATCACACGCTGGAGGACCGTGAACATGACGGCGTCAATTACAAGATGTTCGCCTCGCCCTATCAACGGTTTCATATCTGGGG
>JBBTJH010000112.1:0-2368 GCA_038059555.1 Pseudomonadota bacterium
CGCGACCGCCGGCCGGAGCTTTATGGAAAGCTCTGCGGGCGCGAGTGAGCGCGCGACGTCAGCGCAAAAAAGGGCGCTTTTTGCCGATCGCTGACCTCCGAAATTTCCGCGATTTCCGTGCGGTTCAGCCCCTAAAGGGCGCCTTTTGCAACGAAAATTAGGGCGCCTTTTTTTGCAAACAACACTCAGCCTCATGCTTCCTCTCAAGTGCGGCGCCTCCAGCGAATTCGCCCGGCGTGCCGCAACCATTCACAATGTCAAAGAGCCGTGAGCGCAAATCTTCCTGCACTCATCTATTAAACGGAGGAGATGGCGATTTCCGTGGCTGATTCAAGAAATCAATAAGTTGTATTTTGCGGGCGATTTTCGCCTTGCAGGGGAAGACGTTTCGGCATTGATCCAGCGCCGGTTTTATTAGCGATTCACCTTCCGGCGCCGCACATTTCCTCGACCCATGCCGGCACGATCTCGCTTGCTCTGCCGTAGCGCGCATCGGTGAAGGCCGTGGCGTTTTCAGAAGGCTCCAGATTCAATTCAACGCAGGGAATTCCTAAACTGCGCGCTTCCCGGACAAATCCGGCGGCCGGATAAACATTTCCGGAAGTCCCGATTGAAACGAACAACTCGGCTTGCGAAATCGCAGAAGCGATATCGTCCATGAACATTGGCATTTCACCGAACCACACGACATCGGGGCGCATGAAGCGATGCGCGGCGCAAGAAGGGCATCGCGTCTCTATCGAAAGATCCCCCGCCCATGAATGAGAGCGCCCGCAGGCGCCGCAGCGCGCTTTCAACAATTCGCCATGCATGTGAATGACGCGCCTTGACCCGCCGCGCTCATGCAGATCGTCGACATTTTGCGTCACCAGCGTAAGTCCGTCGCCGAGGCGCTCTTCGAGCCGCGCCAGCGCGACATGTCCAGCGTTCGGCCGGACCGTTTGAATATGCGCACGGCGCGCATTGTAAAATGAATGCACAAGCCCGGGGTCGCGCGCGAAGCCTTCGGGCGTTGCAACATCGTTATAGTCGTATTTCGCCCAGACACCGTCCGGATCGCGAAACGTAGAGACGCCGGAATCGGCTGAGATTCCGGCGCCCGTAAGTATCACGATCCGGCGCGCGGATTTCACCGCGCCAGAAAATCCATTTTGCCGAGGGGCACGCCCGCATTGCGCAAATTGAGATACATCGCCGTCGAATGAAAATAGACATTCGGCAGGATGTAGTTCGCGAGAAACTGATAACGTTTGAACGTCATCGATGAATCGCGCATCGGCACCGTAATGTCCGCCTCCGGATTGGCGTCAATTTTCGTCCGATCCAGCGATTTCACATGCGCGTGCGCTTTTGCAATGCGCTCTTTCAGTTCGGCGAATGTCGTTTCCGTATCCGGAAATGACGGCGGCTCGGCGCCGGAAAGCCGCGTCAGTCCGCGCACGGCGATATCGCAGGCGATTTGCACCTGGCGCGCCATGGTGAACATGTCAGGCGCAAGCCGCCAGCTGGTGTAGACCTTCTCGTCAACGCCGCTCGCCTTGGCGTGCGCTGCAGCCTTATCGAGCGACAAGGTGAGGCCTTTAAACATCTGATCGATGGCGGCGAGTGCAATCGATGAAGTCGTGTAGGGCATGTAAATCCTCTGGTTCAGGAAAGCGCGCACCCTACTCCGGCCGCGCTCTTTGCAACAGCCGCGTTTTCCCAATTGTGATGCGTTTTAGAAAAATACCGGCAAAGCCGGCTACCATGCCGGGAGTTCCCGAACGCCGGCTTTCGCGCCCTGCGCGTCGCTTTGCGTTTATAGGCAGGCATTTGGGTGAACAGGTCCGGAGGCGAGATCCTAAATCGCGGCCTTAGTCTCTCTTTCGGCGAAATCGCCGGTCGCCGGCAACGCATAGCTGGCGATGATTTCATAATGCGCGGCCTCGGATCCGAGATGCGATTCGAAAAGATGGAACTCGCGTAACGGAAAAGGACCTGCCGAAAACAACCCGTTCGCGGCGCAAAACCCGGCCGCCGATTCAGGCGTCGCGCCGTGGAGATAAGCGAGCGTCACATGCGGCGTGAATTTGCGTTTCTCGAGCGGGAACCCGGCGCGTTTCAGCGCGGTTTCGACCTTTGCCTGCAAATGCGCAAGATGAGGGTTGGCGTCAACGCCGGCCCACAAGGCGCGCGGTTTTTTGTCGCCGAAGAAACCGCAATCCCTCAATCTCAGATCGAACGCCGGGGCGCTGACGCTGGCGAGCGCCGACGCGATGTCGTTGAGGCCATGACGATCCGTCTCGCCGATGAAGGCGAGGGTTAAATGATAGTTTTGTTGCGGGATCCAGCGCGCGCCGCGCATCCCGGTTTGCAGCCGGGCGAGCGC
>JBBTJH010000112.1:2378-5963 GCA_038059555.1 Pseudomonadota bacterium
GGCGGCGCCGCCGACCGTCGTCCACAGCATTTTGCGCGGGCAGATGAAGCCGAGGCACCCGGTCGCCGAGAGTGTGCCGTCAGGATTTTCATCAATCTTGATCCCGTACCAGACCATCTTGCCTTTGATGAGCGATTCATCGATCGCCGCGATTTTCCCGTCCCGGTATTTTCCCTCGCCTTTCGATTTCAAATCCCTGATGAAGGTAAAGCCGACGACAGGCTCGCCATTGGGAAGCACTGTCTTGCCGGAAGGGCCGTTCGGCTCGATTGTTTCGAGGACTGTCGCGCAGATCTCGTCGGCATTCTCCGCACAAGGATGAAAACGGATATTGAGCGAAGCGCCATCGGCCTCTTTTTCAAGCGATGGACCGGTGTTGAAAACGCCGGGCAATCCGCTGGCGGCGGCTGGCGAGAGCGCGGTCATCGCGGTCAGGAATATCGTTGCAGCTTTCATTCGACGCCTTCCTTCCCGCTGGCGGCGCAAGTATCTCTATATTGCCGGCGCGGCGCAATATGCGCGCTGACGAAGAAAGGTTAGGCTCGACTTCGTGAACAAGATGTTATTCCTCGGTTACGGTTATGTCGCGCGCCGGCTCGCCGCGAGGCTGATCGCCGAGGGCTGGAGCGTTGCGGGAACTTACCGCGACCCGTCGCAGATCGACGCGTTGACAGCCGGCGGCGTCGAGCCGATTTCCTGGGAAGGCGGCGTATTATCCCGCTGCGCATTTGACGGGGCGACGTCGGTGCTGATCTCGGCGCCGCCGGGGGACGAAGGGTGCCCCGCGCTCGCCGCTGCGAGAGAGGCGCTCTTTGAACATCGCGCCCGGATAAAATGGATCGGCTATCTATCCACCAACGGCGTCTATGGCGACTGGGCGGGCGGCTGGGTCGATGAAAAAAGCGAGCTGCGCGCTGCGAGCCAAAGGGCGCTACGGCGCATTCGGGCGGAATCGGATTGGGCCGAGCACGCGCGGCTTTGCCGCCTGCCGCTCGTGGTGTTCCGGCTTCCCGGCATTTACGGGCCGGGGCGATCGGCGCTCGATCAGGTGCGCAGCGGAAGCGCCCAGCGCATAGTCAAGGAAGGACAGGCCTTCAGCCGGGCGCATGTCGATGACATCGCGGCGGCGCTGGCAGCGAGCGTTAACGCCCCTTCCACTGGCGACGTATTCAATATTGCAGACGATGAACCGACACCGCCGCAAGACGTCATCGAATACGCCTGCAAGCTGATCGGCGTCACGCCGCCGCCGCTTGTCCCTTTCAACGAAGCCAAACTTTCCGACATGGCGAGAAGTTTTTACGCCGACAACAAGCGCGTCTCGAACCGGCTGATGAAGGAACGGCTGCTGCCGCAGCTCGCTTTTCCGACCTATCGCGAGGGATTACGCGCGCTCTTTAATGCGGGTTACTGAGCGTCCTCGGGGCTGATCAGTTCGTCGTCGAGCCAGCGGTTGATGCGGACGACTTCGCATTTTTTCTGATCGCCATAAGCTGACGTGAAAACGATTGAAGCCCCCGGCTTCACGCATTGCGTTCCATCGTCGGCTTTAATCGTGTCGGCGAAGATGATCGTATTGGTGTCGCATCCGCCTTTCAGGTGAAAAAACGCGCGTCCTCCGCCGTCGATTTTCGTGATCATCACATTGTCGCGGGAATCATAGGTCTCCTGTTCGGCGGGCGTCGCGATACAGGCAGTCTCGATCGCATCCGACATGTGGACGTCGTCGTTTTCATATTCGACCGCGGGCGGCGGCGGCGGAGCGGCTTCGACTTTCTTTTTCGGCTCGCGAGCATAAACTGAAGAAGCCGCCAGCACGGCGGCGACAACCAGCAAGAATTTATTCATTGAGAGCGCCTTCAAGCAATTCCGTCACGGCGGCGCAACTCCCCCCTGCGCACGGACGGTCGGCGCGGAAAATGCTCTCATTCCGCGCCGCAATCAAGGGAGTTAATTCCCATACGGAATATTAATTTTCGTCGCCTGAGGCGCCCTCGCCGTCAGCCCGATCCTTCGCCGCATCCGCCGCAGCGTCCGGGTTCCATCTGTAAATTTCCGAAATCGCGCAGCGCGTCGTGTTCGGGAATGAAAAGTCCCCGAAGGCCGAGCGGGAGAAAATGAGATAATCACCGGGCGTCACGCATCCGCCGGCCGGCCGCTGGTCGATCGCCACCGCCTGCGCCCATTTCAGCTGGCTGTAATTGCAGGCGCCGATCAACGTCGCCTTATACCAGTCATTGACGCCTTTTTCCAGCAAAATGGCGTCGTCTTCGCCCTCTATTGTCTTGAAATTGTTGATGTTTCTGCCAAAGCAGATGCGATCGACCTGCTCCCCGAGCCGGGGATCGGCCTTGCCGCTCTCGGCTGCTGCCGCCGAGACGGAAAGGCCCGCCAATAGTGTCAAAAACGCGATACCCGACCGTTTCATGGGAGTCACCTGTGAGTTGCGCCCTCGCGCCCCGAGGCGGCGCCTTGGTGCGCTGGAATTGTGGAGGGAACATGGCGCCCGCCATTGCCTTTCCAGCGATATAAAGAAATCTTTATATCTCCCTTGGCGATCCTGATTCCGGTTGCTATAAGCCCGCCGAACAGAAAGCCCCCCATAAGGAAAATCGCCACATGAACGCGCCCGCCCACCACGACTTTTTCGTCAAGGACATGAAGCTCGCCGACTGGGGGCGCACCGAAATCGAGATCGCCGAAACCGAGATGCCGGGCCTTATGGCGACGCGCGAGGAATTCAGCGCCAAGCAGCCGCTGAAAGGCGCGCGCATAGCAGGATCGCTCCACATGACGATCCAGACGGCCGTGCTCATCGAGACGTTGCAGCATCTTGGCGCGAAAGTCCGCTGGGCCTCGTGCAACATCTATTCGACGCAAGACCACGCGGCGGCGGCGATCGCGGCGGCCGGCACCCCCGTCTTCGCCTTCAAAGGGGAGAGCCTTGAGGAATATTGGGACCTTTGCGACCGCATTTTCGATTTCCCGAACGGCGAGACTGCGAACATGATCCTCGACGACGGCGGCGACGCGACCTTGCTCATCCTGCTCGGCGCCGACGCTGAAAAAGATCCCACGCTCATCTCGAAGCCGTCGAACGACGAAGAGCGCGCGCTTTTCGACACGATCAAGCGCCGCCTCGCCAAACAGCCGGATTTTTATTCGCGCACCAAAGCGAGCATCAAAGGCGTCACCGAGGAAACGACGACCGGCGTTCTTCGCCTGTACCAGCGCCAGAAAAAAGGCACGCTCCCCTTCCCCGCGATCAACGTCAACGATTCCGTGACGAAGTCGAAATTCGACAACAAATACGGCTGCAAGGAATCGCTGGTTGACGGCATCCGTCGCGGCACCGACGTGATGATGGCGGGCAAAGTCGCGGTCGTCTGCGGCTATGGCGACGTCGGCAAGGGCTCGGCCGCTTCGCTTAAAGGCGCCGGCGCGCGCGTCCTGGTGACCGAGGTCGATCCGATCTGCGCGCTGCAGGCGGCGATGGAAGGCTATGAAGTGGTGACGATGGATGCGGCCGCGCCGCGCGCCGACATCGTCATCACCGCGACCGGCAACAAGGACGTGCTGACTGTC
>JBBTJH010000113.1:0-11028 GCA_038059555.1 Pseudomonadota bacterium
CAGCGAGGCTTCGGAAAAGCGCGGCGGGGCCTGGGTGAAATGCTGGTCCGCCTTCACGTCCGAGACGGAAGCGCCTGCGCCCTGACGCACCTTCGGCAATACGCCGGCGCCGTCCTCGCCCTCCGGCTCGTCGCGGCCTTCTTCGTAGAGCTTTAAAAAGCCGTCAAAGAGAATGACCGAGCCAGTCGCGCGCAGGCCCGTCTTTTTGTCCGACGACAACAGATCGATCGTCGTGTTTTCAAGTTCGGCCGATTGCATCTGGCTCGCCATCGCGCGCTTCCAGATCAATTCGTAAAGCCGGTGCTGGTCGCTATCGACGCCGCGAAATTTGCCGGGGAGACGCGAAAACGATGTCGGGCGAATACATTCGTGCGCTTCTTGCGCGTTCTTCGCCTTGGTCTTGTACATGCGCGGCGCGTCAGGCCGGTAATTGGCGCCGAATTCCTTTTCGATGGTGCGGCGCGCGTCGCCAATCGCTTCGCCCGCCATGTCGACGCCGTCGGTTCGCATATAAGTGATGAGACCCGTCGTCTCGCCGCCGATGTCGATCCCTTCATAGAGCGCCTGCGCAAGGCGCATGGTGCGCTGCGCGTTGAAGCCGAGCTTGCGCGCGGCTTCCTGCTGCAAGGTCGAGGTCGTGAAGGGCGGCGGCGGATTGCGCTTGGCGGGTTTTGCTTCAATCGAGTCGATTGTAAATTTCGAGGTCTCGACGGTCTTGCGCGCGGCTATCGCGGCGTTCTCGTTCGGCAGCGAAAACTTTTTCAGCTTCTCGCCGCCAAGAACGGTGAGCCGCGCTTCAAACGGGATCGATCCTTCGGACGTCGCTTGCGCGGCGACGGTCCAGTATTCCTCGGCGGTGAATTTCTCGATCTCCAGCTCGCGCTCGCAGATGAGGCGCAGCGCGACAGACTGCACCCGTCCGGCCGAACGCGCGCCCGGCAATTTGCGCCAGAGCACCGGCGAGAGAGTGAAGCCGACAAGGTAATCGAGCGCCCGGCGGGCGAGATAGGCGTCGACCAGCGCCTGATCGACCTGACGGGGATGACCCATCGCCTCAGCGACCGCCGATTTCGTAATGGCGTTAAAGGCGACGCGGTCGATTTTCAGGTCTTTCCGGAGGGCTTTTTTCTGGGAAAGCACCTCCAGAAGATGCCAGGAAATCGCCTCGCCCTCCCTGTCGGGGTCGGTCGCGAGGATCAGGCGGTCGGCCTGTTTCAGGGCGTCCGCGATCTCGGCCATGCGCTTTTTGGAGGCCGGGTCCATCTCCCAGATCATCGAGAAATCGGCGGCGGGATCGACCGAGCCGTTTTTCGAGGGGAGGTCGCGGATATGCCCGAAGGACGCCAGCACCTTAAAGCCGGAACCGAGGTATTTATTGATGGTTTTTGCCTTCGACGGCGATTCGACAATGACGACTTGCATGCGTCGGGTTTGCTCCGAAAGGCGGCTGCGGGGCCCCGGCGGCGGCTCGCCGGGCTGAATGGCGCGGGAAACTGCGTCGGCGTCGGCGCGAATGTCAACCGCCGCCTGCGGCCGTATTACAACCTATGGTATAATTTGACTTTATTTTAATATTCATGGTTGCTAACATGCCAACAGCAATCGGGCATAGCCGGAAGGCGGGGCGACATATGAACAATGCTTTGGCGAAAGCAGGAAATGACTCAAATGAATCCGGGCGGTTAGCGGACGAGGCGCAGACGGCCGAATATATCGGCGATCTCGTCATTCAGCTTGAACGCCTGGCGAGGAGCCAGGGGCTCGTGCAGCTTCAATACCTGCTCGGCGCCTGCCGGGAAGAAGCGCAAAAAATTTCCGGAGGCGGCAAAGCCGCTTGAGCCTTAAGTCTCTTTTAAGGTGAACCGGCCGCCGGAATGTTCTTCCGCCTCGCCCGCGAGGACGAGATCGACCAGCGCGTCGATGACAAGGCTCGCCGGGGCGTCGATCTCGCGCAAAATTTCGTCGCGGTGGAGCGGCGTGAAAGAGAGCGTTTCCTTCAACTGATCGCGGATGCGCATTGCTTCCTTCGGGCTTGCGCCTTCCGGGTCCGATGGCGCCCATTCGAGAAATCCACGCGGAGGCTCTTCAACCATCCGCACCTGCGCCGCCAGAGCCTCGATGATGTCGTCGCCTGTTTGCACCAAGGTCGCGCCGTCGCGAATGAGGCGGTTCGCGCCCTGACAGCGCGGGTCGAGCGGCGAGCCGGGGACCGCGAAGACTTCGCGCCCCTGTTCGAGCGCAAACCGCGCCGTGATGAGCGTTCCAGATTTCGTCGCCGCCTCAACGACGACCACCCCGCGTGAGAGCCCCGAGATAATGCGATTGCGGCGGGGAAAATCGCGCGCGGTCGGCTCGGCGCCGGGCGGCTGTTCCGACAGAACGACGCCTTGCTCCGCGATCAGATTGGTCAGCTCCGCATGTTCGGGAGGGTAGACGACATCGACGCCGCCGGCGACGACCGCGATCGTGCCGGACTTCAAGGCTGCCTCATGCGCCGCGCCGTCGATGCCGCGCGCAAGGCCCGACACTACGACAAAGCCGTGGGCGCCGAGGCTTTCAGCTAAAGCGCGCGCGATTTTTCGTCCCACCCCTGACGCATTGCGGGCGCCGATGATCGCGATGGCCGGCTTTGCAAAAAGCCCCGAATGGCCGCGCACGTAAATGATCGGCGGCGCATCCGCGATGTCGGTCAGCGCCAGGGGGTAGTCAGCCTCGCAAGAAGCGATGGCTCTCGCGCCGGATTTCGCGGCTCGCTCGATCTCGCGTTCAGCGTCGCCGCGCCCGGCCGCGCGCAGCGGAAGTTTTCGCCCGGCTTTGGAAGCGATGCTCGGCAAAGCGTCAATCGCGGCGCGGGCGGATCCAAATCTCGTGAGCAGACGTGCGAATGTAATCGGGCCGATATTTTCGGTTCGGATCAATTGAAGCCAGTCGAGGCGTTCGGAATGTGACAGCACGCTCATCGGAAAATGCTCTTATGTTGAGAAAGGCGAGACTTCAACTAATAACAATTCGCAACTCATTGACGTGTGGAGCATGACGCCCGGGACAATCGGTCCAGGCAAGTGAAGAATATTGATGGCGTCTGCGCCTGCGTCTCTGCTATCTCTGGGGTCCGTTCAAACGGGAGCCCCTCCATGAGAAAATATTTCTGTTGCGCCGCAGGCCTTGCTTTGCTCGCCGCTGCGCCCGCTCACGCCAGCGATAAAACCTGGGACGATATCGGCACTGTCGGAGAATACACGCTGGTTGCCGCAGCGCTCGGCATTCCGGCGATTAAAGGCGATTTGCAAGGCGATCTGCAGGCGGCGGGCAGCATCGGCGCGGCGATGCTTGTCACGACTGGGTTGAAAGAGACGATTTCAAGAACCCGTCCCGACGGCAGCGACGATAAGAGTTTTCCCTCCGTCCATACATCGACATCGTTCGCGGCCGCTGCGACCTTGACCAACCGCTACGGCTGGAAGGTCGGCCTGCCGGCGCATGCGCTTGCAGCTTTCGTCGGGGCATCGCGGGTCGAGGCGAACCGGCATTTCGTCACCGACGTGCTGGCCGGCGCGGTCATCGGCGAGCTTTCCGGGTTTTTGATCACCAATCGTTTTGACGACGACGTGATGATCCTCCCCTGGGCCGACTCGCATGGCGCGGGGATCGTGATTGCCGGGCGCTTTTAGCGCTCACGCACTTACGCTTCTTCCTTTTTCCCGGCGCCGATTTTCGGTTCGTCGCCGTCGATCAGTCGTTTTATATTGGCCTGATGCCGGATGAAAATCAGGATCGCCATGAAAATTGCGGCGATCGCAAAGGCGGGCTTTCCCATCGAAAATAAGACGAGCGGCGAGGCGGCTGCCGCCGCAAGCGCTGCGAGCGAGGAATACCGCAGCGCGTAAGCGACGATGAGCCAGATCGCGCAGGCGAAGAGCCCCGCCGGAAACCACAACGCGAGCAAGGTTCCGATGAATGTCGCAACGCCCTTGCCGCCGTTGAACTTCAGCCAGACCGGAAAACAATGGCCGAGAAACGCCGCCGCGCCCGCGACTTCCGGCCGCAAGCCAAGCTGGTAGGCGATCAACACCGCGATCGCTCCCTTGCCGCCGTCAAGCAGCAGCGTCGCCAGCGCCAGATCCTTGCGCCCGGTGCGCAAGACATTCGTCGCGCCGATATTGCCCGATCCGATGGCGCGAATATCGCCAAGTCCCGCCGCCTTGGTGATGACGAGGCCGAAGGGAATGGAGCCGAGCAGATAGCCAAGCACGGCGGCAAGGAGGATGGTCAAAACGCCGATCCTTTCGTGATGAGCGCATCCAGCACGGCCATGCGCGTCGCAACGCCGTAAAAGACCTGCTTTAAAATCAGCGAGCGGTCCTTATCGTCGGCGAGCGCGCCGTCGATTTCAACGCCGCGATTCATCGGGCCCGGATGCATGATCTTGGCGGAGGGCTTCGCCGCTTTGATTGTTTCATGGGTGAGGCCGAACGTTTCAAAATAGCCTTTCGCCGCGTCCTTGCCGCCTTCTTCCATGCGCTCGAACTGTATCCTCAGCGCCATCACGATATCGGCGCCCGCAATTCCGGCCGCGAGCGTGTCGTAGCGCCTGGCATGGGTGAAGAGATGCGGCGTCGGCATCAGGTGCGACGGCCCGACAAAGCGGACCTCTGCGCCAAGACGCGAGAGCAGAACAGCGTTCGACGCGGCGACGCGGCTGTGCTTGATATCGCCGCAGATCGCGACCACAAGCCCCTTGACCGATCCGTAGACGGAGCGAATGGCCGCGGCGTCAAGAAGGGCTTGCGTCGGATGCTCGCGCACGCCGTCGCCGGCGTTAATGACCGGGCAGTCGATGCGCCTCGCGATTTCGTCGTGAACGCGCGGCTCCTTGTGGCGCACGATCAGGGCATGAGCGCCCATGGCCGCAAGCGTCTGTGCGGTGTCAACGAGGGTCTCGCCCTTGTTGACGGAGGAAGCGCCTACCGGAACGTTCAGAACATCAGCGCCGAGACGGCGGCCCGCCAGCTCGAAGCTGAGATTGGTCCTCGTCGAATCTTCAAAGAAGAGATTGATCTGGGTTTTGCCGGCGAGGCGCGCGGGCGGGCGCTGGCCGGCGTTCAGGAAGCGGGCGTAATATTCCGCAAGGTCGAGGACGTAATGCGTCTCGGCCTCCGGAAAATCATCGACATTGATCAGGTTCGTCGCGGAAAAACCGCCGGACGGCGCGTAGGGACGATTGATGAATTCCATGAGCGGGCGTTCTACAGGCGGGCCGGCCCGCTAGGCAATCGGTCAGCCGGCCTTGCCCGATTTCACGATCCACATGCCCCCGGACCCAAGGATGACGAGATCAATGAGGAACATAACGGGCAATGTGACCGGGCCGCCGTTTTGCGCGTAATTCGCCCCGCCGAGGACGATGCCGGTGGCGGTCGTCACCAAGGCCGCCATCACGGCCGTGCGGCCGCCGGAGCGGACCCAGACCCCGAGACTTGCATAAAGCGCCCCGAAAACCGCCAGCGGCACCCTCAGATTATCCGGCGCGCCGATGGCGGCGGCGACGAGATGTAAAACGCCGGTCGCAATCAGCAGGATCGACATCAGGTTCTTCAGTTTGTCGGCGGTCATTTCGTGTCCTCGCTGATGGGGCGACCGCGCGTCAGCCGGTCGATCGCTCCTTGTAGAATGAATGTCGCCGCCGATTCGTCGATTTTAGCAGCGCGTTTTGCCCGGCTGGTGTCGATTGCTATCAGGCTGCGCTCCATGGCGACGGTTGAGAGACGCTCATCCCAAAGTGCGACCGGCATGGCAAGCGTTCGTGACAGATTGCGGGCGAAGGCCCTTGTCGATTGGGCCCTCGCGCCCTCGGTGCCGTCCATGTTCCGGGGAAATCCGAGGACGAAGCCGACCGCCGACCGCTCTGCGGCGAGTCGTGCGAGCTCTGCCGCGTCGGCGTTGAATTTCGTCCGGCGGATGGTCGAGACCGGTGTTGCGACCCGCCGGTCCGGGTCGCAGGAGGCGACGCCGATGGTCTTCTCGCCAAGGTCGAGGCCGAGGAGAGCGCCTCGCGCGCCGAATGGTGCCGCCGCCTGTTCAAATTCATCCGCCATTGGGGCAGGGTATGGCGCCGCCGCGATATTCTGGAAAGCGACAATTTTGCGCCTCTCAATATCCTTAGCCTTACTCTCATTATCAGCGCTTCTTCCCGGCGGTTGTTCGCAGAAGGAGACTGCGACGCACCTCGACGGCGACGTGTTGATCACCATCGAACAATCGGCGGACGGTCCTTGGCGGGTCGATTATGAGTTTGCGCGAGCTGTCGCCGAAATCGATCTTGGCGAGGACAATGAGGGATTTCGCGCCCGAAACTGGCGCGCCCAGAGCGGCGGCGCGAAGCTCGCCCAGCGCGATGCGCATGATTTCCTGACGCCGGCCGATGGCGAGAAATCGTTTCGCGAGGCGAGCTTTCTGGTGTCGCCTCAGCCGATTGATCTGCGCAAGGATTATGAGCCGTTTATCCCGATGGGCGACGGCGGCGTTCTTTTTTACACCGGCCATTTCATCCCGCTGAAACCGGACGGCGAGCGGATGAACGCGCGCCTCACCGTGATCGCGGCGAAAGGGGAGAAGGTTTCGACCTTTGGCGACGCCGGCGCGAAAATTGAAAACTGGGAGAGCCCTTATAAGCACCCGGCGTTCATCTATGTCGGCCCCTCAGAGCCGGTGCAAACAGAAGCGATGCTGACCGTCTCGGATGCGACAGCGCCGGAGTGGATCAGGCAAGAAATCGCGACGTTCGCGCCGGCGATCGCCTCAACGCTTCAGGGACTGCTGCAACGATCCTTGCCGACGAAGCCGAATATTTTTGTGGCGATGGGCGATCTCAGCGGGGAGGGGCGTCTTTCCTACAGCGGCGACGCCTTGCCGGGGCAGTATCAGATGACGCTCGCGGGCGGCGCGTGGAAAAAATCATCGCCCAAAGTGCTCGCCGTGCTGCGCCGGACGACCGCGCACGAGGCGGCGCATCTGTGGCAGGAGGCCGCGCGTCCCAAATCGGACGCCGTGCCGGAGTGGATCCATGAAGGCGGGGCCGACGCCCTTGCGGGCGAGGCGATGCTCGCATCCGGCTACTGGACGAGCGATGAGTTGAAAGCGGATTTGGCCGCCGCCCGGTCGGAATGCGCCAGCGGCTTAGAGGGGGTATCCTTGCAAAAGGCGGAAGCCGAGGGGCGCTGGGGGGCGGTTTACGCCTGCGGGCGCATTCTCAATGTCGCAGCGGCGGGCCCCGAGGGGATCGCGGCGTTCTGGCGCGAATTCGTGCAGCGTTCCGCAATAGACGGCTATGACGAGGCGGCGTTTCTGGCGCTGGCGGAGGAGCGGGCAGGGGCGGAGACTGCCGACGCCATGCGCGATCTTGTCCGCATCAACGAGGCGCGGCCGGATCAGACCATCGACCGTCTGTTGAAATGAGGACGGCGCCTTGCAGCGCGGGGTAGCGATTGATAGGGCTTGGCGGTTTTTCGCAACCTTCGCAGAGCCCAGATGTCCGTCGATAACGAAATCGTCCGAAAAGTCGCCAAGCTCGCGCGCCTCGCGGTGCCGGAAGAGCGCATCGAGCCGCTGACTGCCGGATTGAACGGCATCCTCAAATGGATCGAGCAGCTCAACGAAGTCGACGTCACCGGCGTCGAGGCGATGACCTCGACCGTCGATATGAAACTCCCGATGCGCGAGGACGTGCTGCAATCGGGCCCGACCGGCGGCGGGCAGGCGGACAACGTCGTCAAAAATGCGCCGAGGACGGAAGATCATTTCTTCGTCGTGCCGAAGGTGGTGGAGTAGACGATGACTGACATCACCGATCTCACTCTCGCTGAACTCCGCGACGCGCTGAAGGCGAAGAAGGTCTCCTCGCTCGACGCGACGAACGCTTATCTCGCCAATATCGAGAAAGCGGGCGATCTCAATGCGTTTGTCCTCGTCACCGCCGACAAGGCGCGGGCGATGGCGAAAGCCTCCGACGCGAAACTAGCGAAAGGCGAGGGCGGCGCCATCGAAGGCGCGCCGCTCGGCATCAAGGATCTCTATTGCACGCAAGGCATACAGACGACGGCGGGCTCGCACATCCTCGAAGGGTTCATCCCGCCTTATGAATCGAGCGTCACCACCAATCTCTGGCGCGACGGCGGCGTCTGCCTCGGCAAGCTCAACATGGACGAGTTCGCGATGGGCTCGTCGAACGAGACGAGCTATTTCGGGCCCGTCATCAATCCGTGGCGCGCCAAGGGCGGCAATTCAAAACTGACGCCGGGGGGATCTTCCGGCGGATCTTCTTCTTCCGTCGCCGCTCATCTTTGCGCCGCCGCGACCGCGACCGACACCGGCGGCTCGATCCGCCAACCGGCGTCGCTGACCGCAACGGTCGGCGTCAAGCCGACTTACGGTCGATGCTCGCGCTGGGGGATTGTCGCCTTCGCGTCGTCATTGGATCAGGCAGGACCGATCGCGCGAGACACGCGCGACGCCGCGATCATGCTGCGCTCGATGGCGGGCTACGATCCCAAAGATTCAACCTCGGTCAATCGCCCGGTTCCAGATTATGAAAAATCGCTGGGCGCATCGGTCAAAGGCCTCAAGATCGGCGTGCCGAAGGAATACAGGCTCGACGGCATGCCAGCCGAAATCGAAAAGCTCTGGGCCGACGGCATCAAATGGATGAAGGACGCGGGCTGCGAGATCGTCGATATTTCACTGCCGCTCACCAAATATGCGCTCCCCGTCTATTATATCGTCGCGCCGGCGGAAGCCTCGTCAAACCTCGCCCGCTATGACGGCGTTCGATATGGGCACCGGGCGAAAGAGTTCACCGACGTCCAGTCGATGTACGCGAACTCCCGCGCCGAAGGCTTCGGCAAGGAAGTGCAGCGCCGGATCATGATCGGCACCTATGTGCTCTCGGCCGGCTATTACGACGCCTATTACCTACGCGCGCAAAAAGTCCGCAAACGGATTTTGGACGAGTTCAATGACGCCTTCAAAAAGGTCGATTTGATCCTGACGCCGTCGGCGCCCTCAGCCGCCTTCGCGCTCGGCGAGAAATCGAACGACCCGGTGCAGATGTATCTGAACGACGTCTTCACCGTCACCGCGAACCTCGCCGGGCTTCCGGGCGCCTCGGTGCCGGCAGGCCTCGACGCCAAGGGGCTCCCTCTGGGTCTGCAGCTTATCGCGAGGCCGTTCGACGAAGAGACCATGTTCAAGGGCATGAACGCGATTGAACAAGCGGCAGGGTTCAAGACAAGGCCGGAGAATTGGTGGGCGTGAAGTCGGCAGACTGAAGCGTGAAGAAAGGCGTCGCAATGCGTGCGGATAAGCTCATCTGGCTGGGCGGCGCCTCCGCATTTGTCGGGGGCATTCTTGAGATCTTGGCGCGTTTCACTCCTCAATCAATCGATATCTATTACCGTGAGGCGCTCTATTTCGCGGTCGATGTCTTTTTGATGTTCGCCGTATTCGCAATCTATCTGCAGTCGAGTGCGCGAACGGGCCTGCTCGGTTTTGCAGGATTCGTTCTTGCAGCGGTCGGCGTCGGCAGCATCATAGGCCCCGATGCGAAGTTTGGCGATTTTGATCAATATGTCATTGGCGGAACAGTATTCGGATTCGGAATGTTCTTCCTTGGTGTTGCGCTTTTGCTCAAACGTCTCCAGCGCCTTGCCGCAACATGCTGGGTATTGACCATCATCCTTGGCTTTGCAGCCTATGCGCCGCAGATTTCAGATTCCGCGCGCCTTGCCTCCGGCGTTTTCTTCGGTCTCGGATTTGTCCTTGCAGGGAGACGTATACTGACGGCTCCTTCGGAGAACGGCGGGGCGAGATGACCCCCTACCGCTCCCTAACCTACACCGCCCCGCTCACCCCGCCGCTCAAAAATCAGGCGTGGATTGCGGAGCGCGATTCCGACTGGCGCGTCGTCATATTCCCCGGAACGCCGGCGCGGAAATATCTTTTTGAGCGAATGCTCCGCACCGCGCCTGACGATCTTGAAGTCGTGGTGCTCGCCCGGCCGGGCTATGGGGAAGGGCATGACCGGCCGTATCTCAAATTCGAAGATCAGCTCGCGGCCGCGCTGCCGTTTTTCGACGGCGGCAAGAAGGTCATCGCGATGGGCGTCTCCTATGGCGGGGAACTCGCGCTGAAGGCGCTGGTCGATCACCCCGATAAAGTGAAAGGCGCGGTCACCGTCGCCGCCCTCATCACCGAGTCGCGGTCCTGGGTGCACCCGTTTATCGCTCTTGGCGGCGCGCCCATCGTGCGCTCGCTCGTGCCTCGCACCTTGCACTACGCCCGGGCGGAGATCGCCGGGCGCCGCAGCCAGATCGGCCCCCTCTTTGCGCAGCTCAAAGAGGTGACCGCCCCCGTGACGATCCTTCACGGCGATTTCGATCACCTCGTCGGCATGAACGACGCCCTTTTGTTGAAAACCTATTTCGGGCCCGGCGCCGACGTCGAATTCCGCCATGTCCGCGGAGGCACCCATTTCCTTGAAATGCAGTTTCCGGCGCTGGTGTTTGACGCAATCAAGGGCGTTATTTCGAGGGCGAAACTAAAATAACTCATAAAATGATTGCATGCAATCATTTTATGCCCTATATATCCCCGATGAGCAGCATCACGGTCAGAAACATCCCGGAAGGCGTCAAAGCGGCGCTGGTCCGCCGCGCGGAAGAATCGGGCGAAAGCCTTGAAGCCTTCCTGCGGCGGCTCTTTCAAGCGGAAGCGACGAACGCCTCCGCTAAACCGGACTGGAAAGATTTTGTTGCTGGCATCAGGGCTAGAGCTGAGGCGTTGCCGCCGCTGGAGCCTGGCGACATCGATGCGTGGGAGCATTCTGAAGAACTTGCGCGGCGCGATATTCCGCTGGATGCGCCGTGATCGTCCTCGATACGAATGTCGTTTCCGAAATGGCAAAGCCAAGACCTTCGCCGAGGGTCGTGCTCTGGTTTGCGGAGAATGGCCCGCAGCTGGCGCTGCCGACGCCGG
>JBBTJH010000114.1:0-5658 GCA_038059555.1 Pseudomonadota bacterium
GAGCCGGTGCGCGAGGCGATGCACTCTGTCTTTCTCTATCACGCCATCAAGGCGGGAATGGACATGGGGATCGTCAATGCGGGGCAGCTCGCGATCTACGACGAAATCCCGAAGGCGCTGCGCGATCCCGTCGAAGACGTCATTTTGAACCGCCGCGCGGACGCGACCGAGCGTCTTCTCGAAGTCGCGGAAAGCTACAAGGGCGAGGCCGGGAAGAAGACCGAGGCCGATCTTTCCTGGCGCGAGACAAGCGTTGAAGGGCGGCTGCGGCACGCTCTTGTCAAAGGCATCACTGACTTCATCGTCGAGGACACTGAAGAAGCGCGCAAAAAACTCGACCGGCCGCTGTTCGTCATCGAAGGCCCGCTGATGGACGGCATGAACATTGTCGGCGATCTTTTCGGCTCTGGAAAAATGTTCCTGCCGCAAGTCGTCAAATCGGCGCGCGTGATGAAGCAATCCGTCGCTTACCTGACGCCCTTCATGGAGAAGGAAAAGGAAGAGCAAGGCCTCGTGCAGGGAAAACCGAACGGCACGATCTTGATGGCGACGGTGAAGGGCGACGTGCACGACATCGGCAAAAACATCGTCGGGGTCGTTCTCCAGTGCAACAACTATAAAGTCATCGATCTCGGCGTGATGGTCGCTGCGGACAAGATTTTGTCAGAGGCAAAGCTGCACAATGTCGACATGATCGGCCTTTCCGGGCTCATCACGCCGAGCCTTGATGAAATGCGCCACGTCGCGGCCGAAATGAAGCGTCAGGGCTTCACGATACCTCTGCTCATCGGCGGCGCGACGACCAGCAAGCCGCATACGGCGGTCAAGATCGCGCCCAACTACGATCACGGCGTCGTTTACGTGACGGACGCAAGCCGGGCGGTCGGCGTCGCCGGCGCCATGATGTCGGACGAGCGGCGCCCCGGTTATCTCGCCGATATCCGCACCGAATACGCGCGAGTCAAAGAGCAGCATGAGCGGGGACGCGAGAAAAATCCGCGCATTTCCCTCGGCGAGGCGCGCGCCAAAGCGCCGAAAATCGACTGGACGGCTTACGACCCGCCGGCGCCGGCGTTCATTGGCGCGCGCGCCTTTCGCAATTACGATCTGAAGACGCTCGCCGCTCATATCGACTGGACGCCGTTTTTCGCGGCGTGGGAGCTGGCGGGGAAATACCCGCGCATTCTCGACGACGATATCGTCGGTGAATCTGCGCGGTCTCTATTTGCAGATGCGCAAAAAATGCTGGCCGGCATCATCGCCGGGAAGCGCTTGACGGCGCACGGCGTCGCCGGTTTCTGGCCGGCGAACGCGGTCGGTGACGATATCGAACTCTACGCCGATGAGGCGCGCGAGGCGCCGATCGCCGTCCTCCACGGGCTTCGTCAGCAGATCGCCAAACGCGACGCCGGCGCGCCGAATTACTGCCTCTCGGATTTCATCGCGCCAAAGGAGAGCGGCAAGCGCGATTATATCGGCGCTTTCGCAGTGACGGCGGGCATTGGCGAGGAAGCGCTCGCGGCGTCTTTCGATAACGCCCACGACAATTATTCCGCGATCATGTCGAAGGCGATCGCCGACCGGCTGGCGGAAGCTTTCGCCGAGCATCTCCATGCGCGCACGCGGCGGGAGTTTTGGGGCTACGCGAAAGACGAGACGATTTCGACAGACGAGATGATCGCGGAGAAATATCAGGGCATCCGCCCGGCGCCCGGATATCCGGCGCAACCCGATCACACTGAAAAAGCGACGCTGTTCCGCTTGCTCGGCGCCGAGCAAAATGCCGACATGGCGCTGACCGAAAGTTTCGCGATGTCGCCGCCGTCGTCCGTCTCGGGTCTCTATTTCAGCCACCCGGAGGCGCTCTATTTCGGCGTCGGCCATATCGCGAAAGATCAGGTCGAGGATTATGCGCGGCGCAAATCAATGAGCGTTGCCGACATCGAAAAATGGCTGGGGCCGATACTGGGCTATGACGCTTAGGTGCGGATGACGCCGGTGAGCAGCAGCGCGATCGCCATCAGCCCGCCGCCGCACAAAAGCCCCATCAGAGTGATACGCAACTGATCAAGGAGCGCTGACATTTCAAACCCCATCGTCAGTCCCGCTTGCCGCGGACGGGCGCATTAGGTTCTTTTCGAGGAGGGCGCGCAAGGCGCTTCTTGCCTGGCGCGCGCATCAGGTGCGCAGGGCGCCGGGTAAGCCCCCGCGCAGCCTCATTTTTAAATTTTTCCCACAGAATTCTTGCATTTTACCGGAATCGGCTGGCGGGCTGCCTAGCGCCCTGCGCTCGGCGCGGCTAATCAGAAATTCGGCAAAGGAACCAATTCTTGGGTATTTGGGGACGAATCGGCGAGGCGGTTGAAGAGGCGCACAAGCGGACGCTTGGCTCGGCGCTCGACGCATTCGTCGAGATGAAAGCGCGACGCGACGAGTCCGCGTTTTCGATCGCCCTCATCGCGCTCTCCGCCAAGATCGCCAGAGCCGATGGGTTCGTCACCGACAACGAAGTCGCGGCCTTCCGGAAATTTTTCGCCTTCCCGCAATCGGAAGAATCGAAGGTCAAAATGGTCTTCGATCTCGCCAAACAAGACGTCGCCGGCTTCGACCACTATGCCCGTCAGGTTGCACGCATTTTTGAGGATGACCCGGTCGTCCTCGAAGATGTGATCGATTGCCTTCTTTATGTGGCGCTCGCGGATGGACAGGCGCACCCGCGGGAAATGGACATGCTTGAAAACGCGGCCGCCGCTTTCAAGCTGGCGCCCGGCGCGTGGCGGCGGATCAAGGCCTCGCATCTTGGGCAGGACCGCGACGATCCTTACGTCATCCTCGATCTTGAACATGACGCGGACACGGCCGCCCTGCGCGAAAAATACCGCGCCTTGATGCGGGAAAATCACCCTGACGCCCTCATCGCGCGCGGAGTGCCGCCGGGCCTCGTCAAAATCGCCGAAAACCGCACGGCGGCGATCAACGCGGCCTATGAAAAGATCCTCGCGGAAAGAGCGCGTTAACCAAGCGTCGATTTCGCCTTATTTTCGCTTAATAGCTGTGGGGTAATGCTGGAGTTTCTCGGACAGGGAAAAAGCTGGCCAAATTACTGGACTGCCGGCGGAAGACGGGCATAGACTGCCCAAGGTGGGCGAGGGTTTGAGTGTGGGTGAATTGGTGGAAGCGCCGATGAAACCGGAATCTGGGGCGGCGTCCCCCGATGCGAGGCGCGGGCTGACGGGCGTCCTCGACACAGTCCTCTTTCTTGCCATTCTCGGATTTTCAGCAGTGGCGCTTCTGGCTCTCGCGCTTGCAGCCCCGCTCGCCATCGCCGCGACGGCCGTCGCTGGCGCCCTGTCGGCGTTGACGGCGCGCGGCGCCAAGCGCGGCGGCTGGCGGATCGCCGGCGTCTGATCGCAACCGCTCCTGCTGATTGAAGGCGCGCCCGGAGCGGCGTAAGCCCCACCTGTCGCTGTTTTCGGGGATTTTTCTGGCCGCGCGCGAGCTTCTCGTTCTTTTGCTTCTCTGCGTGACGTGGGGTTTTCACTACGTCGTCGTCAAAGTCGCCGTCGCCGAGATCCCGCCGATTTTTTACGCCGCGATGCGTATGGCGATTGTCGCGGCTGTGCTCGCGCCGTTTTTGCGCTGGCGACCCGGCAAGATGAAACTCGTGCTGCTCGCAGCGCTCTGTTTTGGCGCCTTCAATTACGCGTTTTTGTTCAGCGGATTAAAGTACGCGACCGCGTCGGCGAGCGCGATCGCTAACCAGCTTTACGTGCCGTTCGCGACGATCCTCTCCGTCATATTTTTGAAAGAGACGATCGGGTGGCGGCGCATCGTCGGCATTTCGCTTGCCTTCGCCGGCGTCGCGGTGATTGCGATCAGCAGAGATCAAGATGTCGAGGGCGCGCGCATCGGCATTGGAGTCGGCCTCGTCGCCGCCGCGACGTTTGTTGAGGCGAATGGCTCCATTCTCGTCAAAAAAGCGTCCGGTTTCAAACCGTGGGAATTGCTCGCCTGGTTCGGGCTGATCGGCTCGCCATGTCTCTTCGTGATTTCGGCGGCGACCGAACACGGTCAGATGGCGGCGCTCGCCAGCGCCGACAAAAAGCTCGTCATCGGCGCTATTCTTTATTCGGCGCTTATCGCCTCCGTCTTCGGCCATACGGTCTATTACTGGCTGATCCAGCGCCGGCCGGTGTCGGAGGTCGCGTCATCGACCCTCCTCACGACATTCTTCGCGGTGAGTTTTTCAGTCGCGATTCTGGGCGAACCCTTCACGCTCGCCTTTATCATCGGCGGCGTGATGACGCTGATGGGCGTCGCGATCGTCGTTTTGCGCGCGCCCGGGACAGCGCCGGAACCCGGCGCGCCTGAATCAATCGTGATCGCGCGGAAAGAGGAGGCGCAAGCATGAAAAAGGTGACGCCGGTGGAGCGACTGTCCCCGAATTTCGACGAACGCGGCCGCGGCATCGACATGATCGTCCTTCATTACACCGGCATGCTGTCGGCTGAAGATGCGCTCGGCCGCCTCACCGACGCCGCAGCTAAGGTTTCTGCGCATTACGTCATCGACGAAGACGGAACGATCTACGCGCTTGTTCCTGAAAAGATGCGCGCCTTTCATGCGGGCGTTGGTGCGTGGAAGGGGGAAACCGATATCAATGCGCGCTCGATCGGCATCGAAATCGTCAATCCAGGCCATGAATGGGGATACCGGAAATTCCCGGCAAAACAGATCGAGATGACGATGGCGCTGATCAAAGATATCAAGACGCGCCATTCCGTTTCGCCGGCGCGCGTGCTCGGCCATTCGGACGTCGCGCCGCAACGCAAAGAAGATCCGGGCGAATTGTTTCCGTGGGGAAAGCTCGCCTCCGAAGGGCTCGCGATCGGGCGGTATAATGGCGTTGAAGATGTCTCAATCGCCTACGACGACGCGCTCTCGATGTTGCGTGCAATCGGCTATGACGCGCCGGACAAGGCCCACGCGGCGGCCGTCGTTGCATTCCAGCGCCGGTTTTGCCCCAAAGCGCTGGCGCAAGGCTTCAATCCGCTCACCAAGGCGGCGCTCAAATGGGCGCTCGGCGCGATGGGATGATCGCCCGCTCGCCTTACGCGACTGCGACGCTTTTCCGCCGATAGGAGTCCTTTGTCGGCGCAGCCTTCGAGGCTGCTTCAAGTTCTTGCTGCTTGATCGCTTCTTTCGCGCGGACGTGACGAAACGCGCGGCGCGCGCTCTTCCAGTCGCCGAGCAGCTCGGCCGCGCGCAGCGATCTGGTCTCCAGATGATGCCGCTCGATGAGGGCCTTCAGGCGATCTTCCGCGGCGGCGTCAAGATCGAAATCAAGGATCGTGTCGCCATTGGCGTAATCCGCGAAGCGAGCACAGGGATCGTACACAAAGGCCTCGCCGCCGGTCATCCCTGCGCCGAAATTGAAGCCGACGGACCCGAGCACAACGACAACGCCGCCCGTCATATATTCGCAGCCATTTGCCGAACAGCCCTCGACAACGGCCGTCGCGCCGGAATTTCTGACGGCAAAGCGCCCGCCCGCGCGACCAGCCGCGAACAGCGACCCGGCGGTTGCGCCATAAAGACAGGTGTTGCCGATTATCGCCTGATCGGCGCGCGGCGGCGCGCCGGCCGGCGGGCGCACGA
>JBBTJH010000115.1:0-14619 GCA_038059555.1 Pseudomonadota bacterium
AATGGCGCGTTCTCTATCTCGCCCGCGGCCTGCCGTGCAGTTTCGTCGCCGACGCCGGCCTTTATTCGCTCGACAGCGGGAAAGCCTTCGGCGTCAGCTTCGTTTCGACCGACAGCCCCTATCAGAGCGTCAACCGCGCGCTCAAATACGCCCTGATGTTTCTGGGGATTGTCTTTTTGACCTTCTTTCTCATCGAGGCGACGATGGGAGGGAGAGCTCACCCGGCGCAGTATATCCTGCTCGGCCTCACGCAGGTCGTCTTTTACCTTCTGGTTCTCGCCTTCGCCGAGCATATCGGCTTCGAGACCGCCTTTATCGGCGCGGCGTCAGCGACTGTTTTCCTGTCGGGAATTTACGCTGCGACCGTCTTTCGCAGCTTCTGGCGCGGGCTCGTCGCGTTCCTCGCCTTTTCAGGCGCTTATTGTCTGATATATCTTCTCATGAAATCAGAGGACTATGCGCTTCTGATCGGTTCGGTCGCCGCCTTCGGCGCGGTCGCGCTGACGATGACCGTCACGCGCAACCTCGACTGGTACGGTGTTCGTGCGGAAGCAAGCAGCGCCTAGGCGCACGACAGGAGAATGACGGCGATGGCGCAACTGACCCTTCCGAAGAATTCGGTTGTTCAAAAGAAGGGGAAGTCCCACCCGGCGCCGCAGGGCGCGGAAAAGTCGGTGACGTTCAAGATCTATCGCTACGATCCCTCTTCGCCTGAAAATCCGCGCCTCGACACTTACGAGATCGACGCTGCCGGCGTGTCGATGGTTCTCGACGGCCTCATCAAGATCAAGAACGAGATCGACCCGACGCTCTCGTTCCGCCGTTCCTGCCGGGAGGGCGTTTGCGGGTCGTGCGCCATGAATATCGACGGCGCGAACACCCTCGCCTGCACCAAGAGCATGGGCGAGTGCGCCGGCGGCGAGGTCGTTGTTTATCCGCTGCCCTCGCAGCCGGTCATTCGCGATCTCGTCACCGATCTGTCGAATTTCTACCGCCAACAGGCGTTTATCGAACCCTTCCTGCAGGCGGATGCGACCGGCAAGAAGAATGAATTCATTCAGTCGCCGGCCGAGCGGGAAAAACTCGACGGGCTCTATGAGTGCATTCTCTGCGCTTGCTGCTCAACGTCCTGCCCGTCTTACTGGTGGAACGGCAACAAGAACGGCGAAGAAGAATATCTGGGGCCCGCCGCGCTGTTGCAGTCCTATCGCTGGCTCTCCGACAGCCGCGACGAGAACGCCAATCACCGCCTCGACATGCTCGAAGACGAGTTCAAACTCTATCGCTGCCACACCATCGGCAATTGCACGCAAGTTTGCCCCAAGGGCCTCAACCCCGCAAAAGCGATCGCCGAAATCAAGAAAATGATGGTGAACCGCCCCGCAAAGTCGCCCGCCAAGAGCTGACCGCTAACGTGGCGTAGCGCTCAAAGGCATTTCAAAAGATTTGGCGCGCGGTCCTTGACGAGCGCGAAGGGGCCAAGGCGCGTAGGCGGCGAGGAAAGATAGATCGTGAGGCTCATGGCTTTGCCGGCGATCTTCCCGGTATAGCGGGCGGGCTGAGCCGCTTCCTCCTCGCCGACGCGGAGAGGTCCGCCATGCTCGCTTGACCAGACGCCGGACAAGGCAAAGGCGCCGGCCGCATCGACAACGAACGGGACGTCGATCCGGCCGTGAGCGCAGTCGCTCTCGATCTCGGCGCCGCTCTCGCCAACGATCAGGGAGATGTGATCGCCGCCCCATGCGCCGGCTGGATCGGCGGGCGTTACAGAGCATCCGGCCAGCAAGGCGAGAGGCAAGATGAATGCGCGCTGTTTCATGAAAGACCCGCCTTCTTTTGAATTGCCGCTATCCTAACCCTGATCGCCGCTTTTTCGTAGCGGGCGCCGTAGAAGATTTTGTTGCGCCCTCAACCCGATCTCTGACATTTTCGCCAACGCCCCCACCCGGTTTATTCGATGCCCGACAATGCCCTGAGCGCGCGCCGCGACGCCGCAGCGCCGACCTTCGCCGAGCTGTTCACGCCAAAGCTCATCACGGTGTTGCGTGAGGGATATGGCGCAAAGGAATTTCGCGCCGACGCCTTCGCCGGGCTGACCGTCGCGATTGTCGCGCTTCCGCTCTCGATGGCGATCGCGATCGCTTCCGGCCTTGGCCCTGAGAGGGGGCTCTACGCGGCGATTGTCGGCGGATTTTTTGTGTCGCTCCTCGGCGGCAGCAGGTTTCAGGTAGGCGGCCCCGCCGGCGCCTTCATCGTTCTCGTTGCAGCGACCGCCACGAAGCACGGGATCGACGGCGTCATCCTCGCAACATTTCTCGCGGGGCTGATGCTGACGGCGGCCGGGTATCTTCGGCTTGGGTCATACGTGCAGCTCATTCCCTTCCCGGTGACCGTCGGCTTCACCGCCGGCATCGCCGTCATCATCTTTTCAAGTCAGATCAAAGATCTCTTCGGGCTGACGACCAGCGGCGAGGGTCACGGGCCGATCCTCGACACCCTCAAGGCCGATGTCGCCGCCGCCGGGAGCCTTAACCCTTACGCGCTTTTTATCGCGGCGATGACGATTGCGATCATCGTCGCCTTCCGCAAATGGCGGCCGAACATTCCGGGCATTTTGATCGCGGTCGCGGCCGCGTCGATCGCCGCCGCTCTCTTCAAGCTGCCGGTCGAAACGATTTCGAGCCGCTTTGGGGCCATTCCTCAAGGATTGCCGATGCCGGCGCTCCCGGTGTTTTCGATAGCGAAGATCGCGGCGATCATGCCGGACGCGTTCGCGTTCTTCCTGCTCGGCGCGATTGAATCGCTCTTGTCGGCGACTGTCGCCGATTCGATGACGGGGAGGCGCCACCGCTCCAATTGCGAACTGACGGCGCAAGGCGCCGCCAATATCGCGACGTCATTTTTCGGCGGCATGATCGTCACCGGAACCATCGCCCGCACCGCGACCAATATCCGCGCCGGCGCGCATGGCCCGGTCGCCGGCATGCTGCATTCGGCGTTTCTCCTCGCCTTTATGATCGTCGCGGCGCCGCTCGCCGGTTACGCGCCGCTCGCCTCTCTCGCCGGAGTTCTCGCGATCGTCGCCTGGAACATGGTCGAGAAGGAATCCTTCGCCGCCCTCATTCGCGCCTCGCGCGGCGACGCGGCCGCACTGCTCGCAACTTTTTTCCTGACGATCTTTCGCAGTCTGACCGAAGCGATCGCCGCCGGCGTCGCCATCGGCGCTGTTGCCTTCATCCATCGCATGGCGAGCGCGGCGCAGGTGACGACCGCCTCGCCTTTCCTGCGACGCGACATGGCGGACGGCGCGCCGGCGGACCGGGAGGCCTATGATCCGGCAGCAAGCGCTGGCGCTGGAAGCTCCATCGCCATTTACCGGATTTCAGGCGCGGTTTTCTTCGGGTCGGCGGCAAGTCTCGGGCTGGCGCTCGACCGCATTCTCGCCGGCGAGAAAACCTTCATTCTCGATTTTGCCGACGCCGCGTTCATCGACTCCTCAGGCGCGCAGGCCATCCGGGGATTTGTCGACAAGGCCCGGCGGCAAAACGTCGAAGTGGTGATCACCGCCGCCCCGCCCGCCATCCGCCAGGAATTGGAGCGCGCGGGGCTGGTCCCGCCCAAAGTGGCCTACGCCCCGTCAATTGAAGGCTTTTCCCAAGCCTGAGGCGCGAGAATCCGTGAATTTGCCGGTCGGGGCTTGACATTATTTTGACGTTTCTATATTTATCTAATCATGGAAACGAAAGACGCCCTGTCAGCCTTCGCCGCCCTGTCTCAGGAAAATCGCCTGGACGCGCTGCGCCAGCTGGTGAAATCAGGCCCTCGCGGCATTGCCGCCGGGGAGCTTAGCGACAGTCTCGGGATCGCCGCGCCGACCATGTCCTTCCACCTGAAGGAACTGGCGAACGCGGGCCTCGTCACCTCGCGAAAAGAAGGCCGCCACGTTTTCTACGCCGCTGATTATGGCGGCATCCGCAGGCTGGTCGACTTCCTGATGGCGGATTGCTGTCAGGGCGACCCGCGGCTCTGCGGCCCCTACATCATCAAGGAGAACAGTCATGAACCGTTTGCATGTGCACCTAAAAGTTAAGGACATCGACCAGTCGGTCGCCTTCTACTCAGCGCTCTTTGGGAAAGGCCCCGACAAGCTTGAAGCCGATTACGCCAAATGGATGCTCGAAGACCCGCGCGCCAATATCGCGATCTCGACGCGCGGAGAAAAGGCCGGCGTCGATCATGTCGGTCTTCAGACCGACGCGCGCGAAGAGCTTGACGTGATCGCGGCGCGTCTTGAAGCGGCCGGCGTCAAGGCGCTTGAAGAGCCGGATGCTACTTGCTGCTACGCACGCTCGAACAAATTCTGGACGCAGTCGCCGGACGGCGCGAAGTGGGAGCTCTATCACACCTTCGCCGACAGCGCGTCCTTTGGCGCCGCGGCCTCGGCCGATCAGATCGCTATACCGGCGGGGGCTTGCTGCGCGGCGGCATGAAAAACATTCTCTTCTTGTGCACGGGAAATTCCGCCCGCTCGATCATGGCGGAAGCCTATATGAACCGCGAAGGCGCGCCGCACTGGCGCGCCTTTTCGGCCGGCTCGAAACCTGCGGGCGCGCCCAATCCCTTCGCGATCGAGACATTATCCGCCCACGGAATTAAATCGGACGCGCCGCGTTCAAAAAGCTGGGATGAGTTCGCAGCGCCCGGCGCCCCTCTCATGGATGTCGTCGTAACCGTTTGCGACAATGCCGCGGGCGAGGTCTGCCCGATCTGGCCGACGGCCGGCGGCAGACCGCCGCGTAAACTGCACTGGTCGTTTCCGGACCCTGCAGCATTGACCGGATCGAGGGATGAAATCCGCGCGGCGTTTGACGCCATATTCGCAGATATTCGCCGCGTCATTGACGCCTTTCTTGCGGAAGACGCCCGTTGAGGATCGCATGACCCGAAAAATCGTCGCTGAAGCGCTCGGAACCCTTTTGCTGCTCGCAATTGTCGTCGGCTCCGGAATCATGGGCGAGACGCTCGCCGGCGGCAACGACGCGGTTGCGCTGCTCGGCAATACGCTCGCGACCGGCGCCGGGCTCATCGTTCTCATCTTGATATTCGGGCCGGTGTCGGGCGCGCATTTCAACCCTGCGGTGACCGCGATTTTCGCGCTGCGGGGCGAGATTTCCGTCGCTGGCGCCGCCGCTTACATCGCCGCTCAGATCGCCGGCGCGCTATGCGGCGTCGCGCTCGCGCATGCGATGTTCGATCTCGATCTTGCGCAGACGAGCCTCAAGGCGCGGGACGGGTTCGGACAGGCGCTCGGCGAGGCGACGGCGACGTTCGGCCTTATCCTCACCATACTCGGCTGCGCCAGAAACCGCCCCGAGGCGACGCCCTACGCGGTCGGCCTCTTCATCACCGCCGGCTACTGGTTCACGTCGTCGACATCGTTCGCCAATCCGGCGGTGGCGATCGCGCGCACCTTCACCAACACTTTTTCGGGCATGCGCCCCGCAGACGCGCCTTCCTTCATCGCCGCTGAATTCATCGGCGCGCTCATCGCGCTGGCGCTCGCGCGTTACCTCTTTCCAAAGCCCCAAAGCGGCGCGTGACGCACGGAACGGCGTCCTTTATAGACACGGGCGATGAGGGGTCCCCTTCCGCGATATCAAGAACTGGTCGAGAGCGGCGCGCTGGAAATTGATCCGGCGCAGCAGAGCGCCGCCTTGCGCCTGCAAGGCCTTTCCGAAGCGCTGACTGTCGAGCAGCGCCGGGCGTTCTCGTTCTTCCACCCGAAATCGCCAGCGCCGAAAGGCCTTTATCTCTGGGGCGGCGTCGGTCGCGGCAAGTCGCTGCTGATGGACATCTTCTTCAATAACACGGACGTCGCCCTGAAGCGCCGCGTGCACTTCCACGAATTCATGGCGGAAACGCATGAGCGCATCGCCGCCTGGCGCGCCGCCGACGAAAAAACCAGGCGGCGGCGCCCCCGCGCCTCAAAAGCCTCCCTTGACGATCCGATGCCTCCCGTCGCGGCCGATATCGCGGGCGAAGCGCGCCTTCTCTGCTTTGACGAATTTCAGATCAACGATATAGCGGACGCGATGATCCTCGGGCGCTTGTTCACGGCGCTTTTTGACGAGGGCGTCGTCGTCGTCGCGACCTCCAACCGGCGCCCGGACGATCTTTACAAGGACGGTCTTAATCGTCAGCTTTTCCTGCCGTTCATCGCAATGCTGAAAGAGCGGCTCGATATCGTCGAGCTTGAGGCGGCGCGCGACTATCGCCTCAACCGGCTCGCCAATGCGCCGGTTTATTATTCGCCGCTGGGGCCGGAAGCGGACGCGGCGCTCGACCGGGCCTGGAAAGCCATGATCGCGGGCGCTCAAGAACAGGAAGAAACTTTGACCGTGATGGGCAGGCTCCTCATCGCGCCGCGCTGCGCGCGCGGCCATGCCCGCTTCACCTTTGACGCCCTTTGCGCCCGCCCGCTTGGCGCGTCCGACTATCTCGCGATCGTTCGCCGCTATGGCGCGCTTATCATCGACCGCATCCCGCAATTGAGCCCTGAAAACCGTAACGAGGCGAAGCGTTTCGTCACGTTGATCGATGCAATTTATGAGACCCGGACCAAACTCGTCTGTTCGGCGGCGGCAGAGCCTTTCTCGCTTTATCCAACAGGCGACGGCGCCTTCGAATTTGAACGCACGGCAAGCCGTCTCATCGAAATGCAAAGTGTCGATTACCTCAGCGCCGAGCACGCGGCGCCGGCGGCCGGCGGCGGATGACGTGATACATTATCACGCACCGCTGAAGTCACCGGCCTGACTTCACCTCCTTGTCATCACATTTGATCGAGTGGGCGCAAACGCCTTGCCGACGCTCTCAAAGAATGAAAGCATTTCGCCTCGATTCGCCTGCGGTGTGGGGGTCCGTTGGGACGCGCAGCCGACAGACGAACGATTCAAGGGAGAAGTAAAATGAAACAAGAAAGACCACGCGCTGGTCGGCTTTGCGCCGTTCGGCGGGGCTTGCTGGCGGGACTATCGATGACGGCGCTCTCGGGCGTCGCCTATGCTCAGGACGCGGCGCCAGCCGCCGACGATGAAATCGTCGTCACCGGATCGCGCATCAGGCAAGATCCGCTCGCGGCGGGAAAGCCGGTGCTTGGCCTCGATGAAGAGGCGCTCGACCAGTCGGGCCTTAATTCAGTCGGCGATTTTCTGCAGCGCATTCCATCCTCCGGCGGCGGCCTCAACAGCAAGGTCAACTCGTCCGGCAATTTCGGCAATCCGCCCGATGGCGGCGGCGTCGGCGCGGGATCGGCTGAAATCGATTTGCGCTTCTTAAGCTCACGCCGCACCCTTGTGCTTGTCGACGGACTTCGCTGGGTGAACGGCGCTTCCGCGTCGGGCGTTCCGGGCGCGACAGACCTTAACACCATTCCGTCGAGCATCATCGAGCGCATCGAGATCTTGCAGGACGGCGCGTCGCCGATTTACGGATCGGACGCCATCGCCGGCGTCGTCAACATCATCACCAAACAAGAGCAGGACGGCTTCGCCGCCTCCGCGCAACTTGGCTCGTTCGACAAAGGCGACGGCGTTTCGCAGGACTATCAACTCTCCTTCGGCGTCTCGAACGACCGCACGAAGATTTTCTTCGCCGGTCAATATGTCCATCAGAACGGCGTCGATAGCGCCGATCGCGATCTTTCGGATTTTCCGGTCGCGACGCTCGATCAGTGCATCAACACCTGTTCCTCGGCGACGCCGTTTGGTCGGTTTATCTTCACGGATCCGGGCCTTGGGGATCTGGACCTGACGCTGGCCGACGGATTTAGCTACACGGGAACCAATCCGGCATTTCCGACCGACTTCAAGAATTTCTCAACGGCCGACCGGTTCAATTTCTCGCCGTACAACTACGTCCTGACGCCGCAAGAGCGCGTCAGCTTCATGACGCAAGTGACACATGAAGTCTCCGACTCGATCCAGTTCCGCGGCAAGGCCCTCTTCAACAACCGGAAGTCGGTCAATCAGGCGGCGCCCATCCCGCTGTTCATCGGACCCTTCGGCGGCAACGGCAATCGCATGGATACGATTTCGATCGATGCGACAAACCCCTATAATCCGCTCGGCTACACGCTGTCGGGAACAAGCGGCCCCGGCTACGGCGTGTTCCGCCGCTTCTTCGAAGCGGGACCGCGTCACTTCGAGCAGAATGTCGACACCTATTATCTCTCAGGAACGTTCTCCGGAGATATCGGCGACAGGTTCTATTGGGACGCATCGACTTTTTGGTCGCGCAACCAGGCCAGCCAGATCGCCAACGGCATCGTCAATTCGGCAAAACTTGAACAGGCGCTTGGGCCGTTGGCTCTGTGCACCGGCTCGTGCGTTCCGTTGAACATCTTCGGCGGCCCCGGATCGATCACGCAGTCGATGGTCGATTTCATCACCTTCGACCAGCACGACTCCTCCGAGCAGGAGATCTGGGACATGCAGCTGAATTTCGGCGGCGATCTCGTCGATCTTTGGGCTGGCCCGCTCGCCTTCGCGGCCGGGTTCGAGCATCGCGATCAATCGGGCTCGTTCAGCCCCGACCCGGTCGTGACCGCCGGCGACACAGCCGACATTCCGGCGCAACCGACAGCGGGCGGATACAATGTCGAGGAAGCCTACGGCGAGTTTAAGCTGCCGCTCATCCACGACGTCCCCTTGGCGCAGATGATCGAGGCGGATTTCGCCGTTCGCCATTCGACTTATTCGACGGGCTTTAAAACGACGGCGATCAAATATGGCGGCCTCTGGCAGGTGAGCGATTTCCTCACCATTCGCGGCGGCTTCACCGAAGGGTTCCGCGCCGCTACAATCGGCGAGCTGTTCGGCTCACTGTCTCGTAACGACGCGATCCTGGTCGATCCATGTTCTGCGCCGGTTGCAGCGAGCCTCGCGGCGAACTGCATCGCCTTGGGCGTCCCGGTCACCTACACGCAGATCAATGCGCAAATCTCGACAACGGTCGGCGGCAACCCGAACCTTCAGGCTGAGGAATCTGACGCGTGGAACGTCGGCCTGACTATCGCCCCGAAGGGGGATAATTTCTTCCTGCAAAACTTTGTTGCGGAAGCGAACTACTACGACATCGAGATCACCGGCGCCATTCAAGCGCCGAACGCGCAGCTCCTGCTCGACGGCTGCGCCACCACCCTCGATCCGGCGTTCTGCGGCAGCATCACCCGCAACAGCGCCGGCTTCATCACGTCGTTCTCAAATCAGTTGACCAATATCGGCGGCATCAATACGCGCGGCATTGACTGGTCGATGAAATTCGACGTGCCGATCGGCAGCTCCAATCTCAACATCAACTGGCTGTCGACATACTTGATCGACTATACCGAGTTGACGCCGATCTCGAGCGGTTTCCTTGCAGAGTCCCGTGAAGGCGATCTTCGCGGCACGCCGCAACAAGCCTTCCCGCGTCTTAAGTCGACGATGTTCGCCGATCTCGATATCGGATCGATCAACGTGAGAAGCACCTTGCGCTATATCAGCGGCCTTACCGAACAATGCCGCGGATTTACCGCGATCCAGGGCATTTCGGGCGCAGTCGGCTGCTCGAACTATAACGCCACTGACGACAGTCTTTCGACCAACCGGCTGAAAGCGAAGCTTTACTTGGACCTCGCGGCGAGCCTTGCGATCAATGACCGCGCGGAATTTACGATCGGCGTCAACAATATACTCGATACCGATCCGCCGCCGTGCTTCTCCTGCCAGGCCGGCGGTTTCGATCCCGCGACCTATGACGTGCCCGGCCAGTTCGGCTTTGTGCGCCTCACCTACCGTCCGTAATTACGGGCTGGAAAAACCGATAGCGAACGGGCCCCTTCGGGGGCCCGTTTTCTTTTGGGCGCCGGATCATCTGGCGCGCCTTAGCGCGCGAATACGTGTTGCGTTGGAAACGTAGGCGCCATACGCCCGCGCCATGACAGTCGCCGCCGACCGCTCAGCGCCGCAGATGCGCTTTCCCGAACTCGTCGCCTTCACGGCGGCGGTGATGGCGCTTGGCGCGTTGTCGATCGATATCATGCTGCCGGCCTTGGGCGCGATCGGCAAGGACATGGCGACCCGCGGCGCCAACGACGTTCAGCTCGTCGTTTACGCCTTCACCATCGGCTACGGCGTCGCCCAGCTTTTCTTCGGTCCCTTGTCCGACCGCTTTGGGCGCCGCGCCGTGTTGCTCGGCGCGACGGCGGGATATGTTCTGGCGGCGGCGCTCAGCGTATTTTCTTCTTCTTTCGCCTTGTTGCTCGCCGCCCGCATGTTGCAGGGCGTTTGCACCGCAGCCGCTCGCGTCGCCATCATGGCGAGCGTGCGCGACCGTTTTTCGGGAACGCGCATGGCGGAGGTCGCTTCGGCCTCAACGACGATCTTCATGGCGGCGCCGATCCTTGCGCCGGCTATCGGCCAGGCGATCTTGCTCGCCGCCGAATGGCAGATGATTTTCGCGTTCCTCCTGGTCTACGGGATCGCCCTTGGCGGCTGGGCGTTTTTAAGGATGAACGAGACGCTTCCTGAGGGCGACCGGCGGAGCCTCAGGCTGGGCTCGATCTTTTCAGCGTTCAGCGCCTTTGCGGCGAACCGCCAGTCGCTCGGCTACACGCTTGTCACCATGGTCCTATGGGGAGCGTTCTTTGCTTATCTTGGAACCGCGCAGCAGATTTATGTCGGCGCTTTTCATATTGGCGCGCTCTTCCCGCTCGCTTTCGCCGCGGGCGCCATCCCTTATGGCGTCGCCGCGCTTGCGAACGCGATGGTCGTCCGGCGCTTTGGGCTGCGGCGCAGTGTCCACGCCGGGATCGCAGCAATTATTGCGATCAGCGCAGGCCATCTCGCGGCGGCCTTCGCCGGCGGGGAGAGCTTGCCGGTCTTCATCATCTCCGTCTGCGCGACGCTGTTCGCGCTCGGCTTTGTCGGCCCGAACGCCACCGCGCTCGCGATGGAGCCGATGGGAAAGATCGCGGGCGCGGCCGCTTCAGCCAACGGCTTCGCCTCGACGACAGGAGCGGCCCTCATCGGCGTTTTCATCGGCGGGCGGTTTGACGGCGCAACGACGCTGGTTTCAGCGGGATTTCTCGCGATGGGCGCCATCGCCTTTGCAATCGCGTTCTGGACCGAACAGGGAAAGCTTTTCCGCGAGGTTCCAGAACGTCTTGAGGCGGCGCCATGACGCCGCCGCGCCGCGTCTGCATCGGCGCCTTTGCCGGCGCGCATGGCGTCAAGGGCGAGGCGAAGGTCAAATCCTTCACCGCGACGGAAGAAAGCGTCACGAGGTACGGCCTCGTCGAGAGCGAAGACGGCAAGCGGCGCTTCGCCTTGAAATTCATCCGTGTGCTGAAGCCAGGTCTGGCGCTCGTCTCGGCGCCGGAGATCGAGAGCCGCGAGGACGCGGCCGCGCTTGCGGGCTCGCGCCTTTATGTCGAGCGCTCGAAATTGCCGCCCGCCGGCGAGGACGAGTTCTATATCGAAGACCTCGTCGGTCTCGAGGCGGCGGACGCTGCAGGGGCGCCCATGGGCCGGGTCGCCGGCGTCCACAATTTCGGGGCGGGCGACGTCATCGAGCTTGAGCGCGTACCGGGAAAATCAGGAGCGGTCATGCTTCCCTTCACCAGAGCCGTGGTTCCAAAAATCGACATCGACGGCCGGCGGATCATCATCGACAGAGCAGCGCTCGACGAGATCGAGGCCGGCGGACCGGGCGAGGGCGATCTTTGACCACTTGCCGCCCGCCCGCCCTCATGCGACGAGCGCCCTGATGTGGAAATCGACGGTTTTGACCCTTTATCCGGACCTCTTCCCGGGTCCCTTGGACGCTTCGGTGCTGGGCCGGGCGCGGGGTGAGGGCCTGTGGGCGCTCGAGACCGTCAATATCCGCGATTTTTCGGACAACCCCTATGGATCGGTCGACGACACCCCGGCGGGCGGCGGCGCGGGGCTTGTCATGCGAGCCGATATTCTGGCCTCCGCGATCGATAGCGTCCCCCGAAACGATCGGCCTCTCGTCTACCTCTCCCCCCGGGGGAAGCGATTTGACCAGGCCCGCGCCCGAGCGCTCGCGGCCGGCCCCGGCCTCATCGCGCTTTGCGGCCGGTTCGAGGGCGTCGATGACCGGCTGATCGAGGCGCGCGAGATTGAGGAAATCTCGCTCGGCGACTTCGTGCTGGCCGGCGGGGAGGTCGCCGCCATGGCCCTGATCGAGGCTTGCGTCCGGCTGCTTCCGGGGGTATTGGGCTCGCCTCTTTCGCTGGGCGAGGAAAGTTTCTCCCCGGAAGAAGGCGGTTCGCGCGGCGTCGGCGCTGGGGAAGGGGGAGCCCGGGATATGCTCCTTGAATATCCCCAGTATACGAGGCCGCGACTTTTTGAGGGTCGAGAGATCCCACCGGTGCTGTTGTCAGGCGATCACAAGAAAGTCGCCGCCTGGCGCCGGGAAAAGGCTGAACAAATAACGCGCGCGCGACGACCGGATCTCATCGCCTCCGGTCCTATCCGGCGGGACAACAAGAATAAGGACTAGAGCCCTGTGAACATCATCGAGCAGCTTGAAAAAGAAGAAATCGCGCGCCTCGCGAAATCGGTTCCGGAATTTGCGCCGGGCGACACCTTGAAAGTCGGCGTCAAGGTGAAGGAAGGCGACCGCGAACGGGTGCAGGCCTATGAGGGCGTGTGCATCGGCAGAGCCGGCTCCGGCCTCAACGAAAATTTCACCGTCCGCAAGATTTCCTTCGGCGAAGGCGTCGAGCGCGTTTTCCCGGTTCACTCGCCGGCGGTCGCCTCGATCGAGGTTGTTCGCCGCGGCAAAGTCCGCCGCGCCAAGCTCTATTATCTGCGCGATCGCCGCGGCAAGTCGGCGCGCATCACCGAAAAGACCAGCAGCAAGGAAGAAGCGGCGGAATAATTTTTGCCGCTATCGGAACGAATTTGAAAAGCCCGCCGAACGGCGGGCTTTTTGTTTGCTCTAGCGCGCCGGGCGCGAAAGTGGAAACCGGTTTCGCGCGCAAAGGCGCGCCAAATCAACAGGCTAGATTGTCAGGCGTGATTCCCTAATCACGCCTTACCATCTAGAACTATTCGCGAAACCCGCCCGGAGTTTCCGCGGCGAGATAGAGCATCACCGCCCAAGCGGCGACGTTTTGTTTCAACGCTTGCGGGTCGACCTTGTCGAGCGTGTCGTCGGGCGTGTGATGAAGGTCGAAATAATCCGTGCCGTCCTGATTGAGATCGAGGACCGGCACGCCGGCCGCCATCAGCGGGCTGACATCGGCGCCGCCTTCCGCCTCATTGTCGCCGGGACCGACGCCGAGCCCGCGCAACGCGTCCGCGAAGAGCTTTGCTTTCGGGAGCGACGCCTCGCCGAATTTCGTCTGCATCGACCAGATGCGGCCCGCGCCGAAATCGGATTCAGCCGCGAGCGCATAACGCGAGAACTCGTCCTTGTGCGCCTCAGCATAGGCCCTTGCGCCGAACAGCCCGACTTCCTCAGCGCCCCACATGACGACGCGGATCGTCCGTCCCGGCTTGCCGCTCATCTCGTCGATGAGTTTTGCGGCCGCGAGGGTGATCGCGATGCCGGCAGCGTCGTCGATCGCGCCGGTGCCGGGGTCCCAGCTGTCGAGATGGCCGCCGATGACGATCATTTCATCCGTACGCCCCGGAATTTCGCCGATGACGTTGCCGCCAGGGGCGCTAAGCGTCTTCGCCGTTTTGAGATCAAGCGTCATCGTCACCGGCCCCTTGGCGCGCCGGATCGCGCGCGCGAGCTGATCTGCGTCCGGGTTGGAAAGCGCGGCCGCGGGGACGACCGCCGCGCCCTCGATTATGCGCATCATGCCGGCATGCGGGTTTCTGTGGCTGTCGGTGCCGACCGAGCGGATGACGGCCGCGAGCGCGCCGCGCTTTGCCGCTTCAACGGTCGCCTCCGAGCGCTTGGCGACGGCGACGCCGTAGCCGGAGCCGTCTTGCGTGCGCGTCATTTTTTCATCGACAAAAACGATCTTGCCTTCGATCCCGGTCAGCGGCGCGGCTTTCAGCTCGGTGAGCGTTTCAAAACGCACGACCTCAGCCGTGACGCCGCCATCTGGCGTTGAGACGGAGTTTCCAAGCGCGGTGACGCGCAAAGCTTGCGGAAACGGCGCGACGATCGCCGCGCTTTCCGAAACGCGCGACCAGGCGGGCATGTCAAAGGTCTCGATACGGACGTTTTTAAAGCCCATCGCCTTCATTTTAGCAGCGCCCCATTCGCGCGCCCGCGCTTCCGCTTCGCTGCCGCCGAGCCTCGGCCCGATCTCGGTCGTGAGGCTTTCGAGCACGTCAAACGCGCGATCGTCGGCGAGAGCCTTCTCAGTGAGCTTCTCGATCGCCGCCGCCTCCTTGGCGGAAAGCGCCGGACCCTCTGCAAATGCGGGCGACGCGGCAAGAGCAAGCGTTAGAGAGGCGGCGGCGATTTTCATTTTGGGCTTCCTGTCGGTTGGGACGCAATTTCAGGACTTATTGTTTCGCTCAAGTTACGGCGGCAGAAATTAGTAGCCTGTGAAAAAACTGTTGTAATTGCAGGTGAGCTCATAACCGG
>JBBTJH010000116.1:0-3798 GCA_038059555.1 Pseudomonadota bacterium
CGCGCATGCCGAGAATTCGGCGCGGCCGCGCTCCTCGATGGTGCGGACGGCGGGGTTTGCGCCCGCAGAGGCGCCTCCGCTCTGCTGGCCGCATCCGGCTGAGGCGGCGGCGAGGGCGAGAAGGGAACAGGCGCGGATAGCGTTAAGCATTGAGACCTCGGAGAGATTGATACCCGGCCCATCTCTAGCCAGCCCCGCGTCAATCGGCTAGGGAGGCGCCCGGACGAAACCGTCTCGCCGCGTTAGCTCAGCTGGTAGAGCAACCGCCTTGTAAGCGGTAGGTCGCCTGTTCAATTCAGGCACGCGGCACCATCGCCGCCCGTCCGGAATGAGGCGAGACTTCGGGAAGCATGATCGAGACGGGCAAGAACCGCGCGTTGACCTGCTGGGTCGTCACCGATGGCCGCGCCGGCATCGAGGCGCAAGCGCTGGGGCTCGCCGAGGCGATATCTGCGCGCCGGCCGGCGACCATTATGACGAAGCGAATTGCCGTCAACGCGCCGTGGCGAAAACTGCCGCGCTTTTTCTGGGGCGACCCGTTCTCGAAACTTGCTGCGTCAAGCGATGCGCTTCAGCCGCCATTTCCGGATCTCTGGATCGGATGCGGGCGGCTCTCGGTTCCGTTTTCAATCGCCGCGAAGAAAAAAAATCCGTCGAGCTTCGTCGTTCAGCTGCAAAACCCTCATGCGCCTTCCGGGCTTTTCGATCTTGTCATCGCGCCCGAGCATGACGGGCTCGCGGGGGCGAATGTTTTCTCGATCACCGGCTCAACGATGCGCAGCCGGTCATTTCCGGCAAGAGCGAATGACCAAAAGCACGTCGCGGCGCTGATCGGCGGGCCGAACCGGGCTTTCCGGATGACGCGCGCGGACGCCGAAAAAATCGGCGATCAGCTCCGGAAGCTCGCAGAGACAGGGGCGCGTCTTCAGGTGACGACGTCGCGGAGAACGCCGGCGGACGCGGCTCAAATGCTTGAAGATAAACTGAGCGGCGTTGCGGAAATTTTCTGGCGGGCCGATTGCGGCGAAAAAGCGGCAAACCCGTTTCCTGGAATGTTAGGCGGCGCGGCGGCGATCCTCGTCACTGAGGATAGCGTCAACATGGCTGTTGAAGCGGCGGCGACCGGCGCTCCTGTTCACATCTTGCGGCTCGCGAGAAAGCCTTTCGCGACGGCTCTAAAGTTCGACGCCTTCCACCAAAGCCTCGCGGCGCGCGGCGTTGCGAGATATTTCGGCGGCGCGCTTGAACGATGGAATTACACGCCGCTGAACGAAACCGATCGCGCGGCGCAAGAAGTTCTGCGGCGCCTCGCCTAGGCGATCACGTCGGCGTGTTCGATGAGCCGTTTCGAATTTGCGGCGGAGCGGCTCGCAATTTCGCGCAATCATCCTACATTTGTCACATCAGTTTACCGGCGGCGGCGCCCCCCTCCGACAGGCGCAGCACCCCAGCGCTAAAGGCCGTCGCCGGCGCTTGTTCGAGCAAATGTGAGCCCTCTGATCTTGCTCGTTCAACTGGCCGGGTCCTTCCCCCAAGGATCCGGCCTTTTCTTTTTACTCGGTCATCGCCCGCAGCATCCACGCGGTCTTTTCGTGGCTTTGAATGCGAAGGGTCAGCAAATCTTCGCTCGCGGCGTCGTTGACTTCAGCGGCCGTGCCTAGCGCCGCCCGCGCGCGCCGGATCAGCGTTTCGTGGCCGGTGAGCAGGTTGCGGATCATCGCGTTGGCAGGCGGCGGCGTTTCCTCGGCGCTTTCGATCGTTGCGAGCTCTGCAAAGACCCGGCCGCTCGCCGGGGCGAAGGCGCCAAGCGCCCGGACGCGTTCCGCGATTTCATCGAGCGCCGCCCACATCTCGCGATACTGCACCTCGAACATCGCATGCAGCACCGGAAATTGCGGCCCGGTGACGTTCCAATGATAGGCGTGCGTCTTCTGGTAGAGGACGTATGTGTCGGCGAGAACGCCGTTCAGCGCCTCCGCAACGCTGGTGCGGGCGTTCGCGTCGAGGCCGGTGTTCAGATGCTCCATGATTTTTCTCCTTGGCTGTCCCGGCTAGGAGATATTGGCCCTAGGGCCATTCAGCAAATAGATAATCGAAATAGAGCCTATCGGCTCAGTCGATTGAATTACCGAAGGCTCGCGCAAAACCGCTGAATGCGCCGGCATGCGTCTTCGAGATCGGTCATGGCCGCCGCATAGGAAATCCGGAAATAGGGCGAGAGCCCGAACGCCGCGCCGAAGACGACAGCGACGCCCTCGGCGTCGAGAAGGGCCAGCGCGAAATCCTCGTCCGTCTCGATTAGTCGGCCCGTGGGCGCGCGCTTGCCGATCGCGCCCGCGCAGGACGGATAAACGTAAAACGCGCCTTCGGGCGTACGGCACGAAATTCCCGTCGCTTCATTTAACATCGCGACGACGCGGTCGCGCCGCGTTCTGAAAGCGGCGTTGCGCTCGGCGAGGAAGCCGTGATCGCCGTTCAGCGCCGCAACCGCCGCCCACTGACTGATCGAGCACGGATTGGTCGTCGACTGCGACATGATCTTCGCCATCGCGGCGACAAGCTTTTCCGGGCCGCCCGCATAGCCGATGCGCCAGCCGGTCATCGAATAGGCTTTCGACGCGCCGTTCAATGTCAGCGTACGGTCAAAAAGGCGCGGCTCAACCTCGGCGAGCGTAGCGAATTCATGACCGTCATAAAGAATGTGCTCGTAGATATCGTCAGAAAGAACCATCACATGCTTGTGCTTCAACAGCACGTCGGCAAGCGCGCGCAGCGACTGGCGATCATAAGCGGCGCCGGTCGGATTGGACGGCGAGTTGAAGATCAGCCATTTTGTCTGCGGCGTCACCGCCCTGTCGAGCGCTTCCGCGCTGAGGCGAAAACCGTCAGCTTCGCGCGTTTTGATGATCACCGGTTTGCCGCCGGCGAGCTGCACGATATCGGGATAGGAAACCCAATAGGGCGCTGGAATGATCGCTTCATCGCCCGCATTCATGCTCGCCACGACGGCGTTGTAGATGACCGCTTTGCCGCCGGGCGCGACCGAAATCTGCGACGGCGTATAGACGAGATTATTGTCGCGCCGGAATTTCTGGATCACGGCCGCTTTCAATTCGGCGATGCCGTCGACATTCGTATATTTCGTCTCGCCGCGGCGGATCGCGGCGATCGCTGCTTCCTTCACATGATCCGGCGTGTCGAAATCGGGCTCGCCGGCGGAAAGGCTGATGACGTCCTTTCCCTTGGCTTTGAGCTCGCGGGCGAGCTGGGTCATCGCAAGGGTCGGTGACGGTGCGATGCGGGCGAGGGCGGCCGACTGACGAAATTCGCTCATGCGCGAAGGCCTTTGCGTGATTCGCGAGGGAGAGACTTCATATCTTTTGACGAGCGCCAGCAGAAGGCGAGGGGTGAGCCCTTGCAATTTTCGGCCACGGCTACGCGCGAATATGTCGAATATGCGAGATGGGTTGCAGCGCCAACCGGGGACGACTTTGCCGATCTCAATGCTAAGGCTTTGAAAAATAAGGATTTAGTGCGACTAGTCTAAATCGCCATCCCGATTGCAACTAAAAGTGGTATTTGCGATAGGGAAGGCATGTGGTCTCATAAAGCGCCCCGGAAGCTGCCAGGGAGAGAAAATGGTTTCGGGCCTTAAAACCGCTTTGGCGAACACGCCGAAAAAACGGACGGTCGATGAACAATTGACCTCGGCCGACCGGATCAAGATCAAGGTCGAACGCCACGCACTCTTGCTGCGCGGCGCGCCGACGGCGATCTTCATCAGCGTCGTCAATGCGC
>JBBTJH010000117.1:0-5013 GCA_038059555.1 Pseudomonadota bacterium
GACCCCGTCACCGCGCAGGTGATGATGTCTTTACGTCGTTTCGCGTCGCCCGGCTCTGTCGACATAGGTGCTTTTCCTGCTGGCGTTCGGCCCGAATTTCCCGCATTTTGTCAGGGGGCGCAAATGCAATCAATCGGGGCCGGCAGCGCCCGCCCCTGCAACTGTTTATTCATGGCGAAAGACCCACTTCCCGGCGTTTTCGACTGGTCCATATCGGAGCCCTCGAAACTCTTTTACCAATCGGGCGCCCGCCGCCCGATGTTCGACCGCGCGCTCGGCGTGCATGTCTGGACGGCCGACGGCGCGCGCTACATCGACGCTTCAAGCGGCGCGATGGTGTCGAATATCGGTCATTCGAATCCGCGCGTTCTTGCATCGATGCAAGCGCAGATGGCGCGCGGCACGTTCGCTTATCGTCTGCATTTTGAAAGCGAGCCTGCCGAGCGCCTTGCAACCGCCATTGGGCGCCTCTCGCCTCCCGGGTTGACGCGCGTTTTTTTTGCATCCGGCGGATCGGAGGCGGTTGAAAGCGCGATCAAGCTTGCGCGGCAATACGCTCTCGCGCGCGGCGAGGCGTCGCGGACGCAGATCATCTCGCGGTATCCCGCCTATCACGGATCGACCCTTGGAACGCTCGCCGTCACCGGCTACGATCCGCTGACGCGTCCCTTCGCGCCGATCTATCGCGACATGCCGAAAATTCCGGCGCCCCGCGCCTATCTCGATCGCGACAATCTGACGGACGACGAAAAAGGCCTTAAATACGCCGAAGCGTTGCGCGAAAAAATCGAAGAAATCGGACCAGATCGCGCGCTCGCCTTCATCATGGAGCCGGTCGGCGGCGCGTCAACGGGCGCGCTCGTCGCGCCCGACAGCTATTACCAGCGCATTCGCGACATCTGCGACGAGTACGGTCTGTTGCTCATCTATGACGAAGTGATGACCGGCGTCGGCCGCACCGGAAAATTTCTCGCGGCCGAGCATTGGAACCAGTCGCCGGATATTATTGTGCTCGGCAAAGGGCTCGGCGCCGGCTACGCGCCGCTTTCCGCGATTGTCTCCCGCTCGGATATTGTCGAGGCGGTGCTCGAGGACGGCGGCTTCATGCACGGCTACACCTACGCGGGCAATCCGCTTGCCTGCAGCGCGGGCCTTGCCGTGTTGAAGGAAATTCTCGGCGGCGATCTGATTTCCAATGCGGCGTTGATGGGCGATCGTTTGAAATCGCAGCTGACAGGGCTGATGGATCGCTTTCCTTTTATCGGCGACGTTCGCGGCAAGGGATTGCTTCTCGCTTTTGAGCTGGTGCGCGACAAATTGACCATGGAGCCGCTCCCGAAGGAGATGAACGCCTTTCACCGGCTGGTTGAAATCGCTTACGCGAAAAAGCTCGTCATCTATGCAAGAAGGACGCGCGGCGGCGATAGCGGCGATCATTTCCTCGTCTGCCCGCCGATGATTGTGACCAATGACGATATCGGCGAGATCATGGAAAAGCTGACCGCGAGCCTTGCGCAATTCGCGCGCGAGACGGGACTTCCGGACGGCGAGGGGTGAAGCTCTCATGAAAGCATTCTTCGCCGAAGAAGAGCGACTTCATTACCCGGCCCACTTTCTCGTCAACGGCGTATTCCAGCAAAACCCTGAGCAGCCGGCGCGCATCGATCTGCTGCTCGCCGGCGCGCGCGCAGCAGGGTGCGTTATCGAGCGGCCGAAGGACGCAGGACTTGATCCGGTTCTTGCCGTTCACGACGAGCGCTATGTGCGGTTTTTGAAATCCGCGCATGAGCGTTGGAAGAAAATTCCGGGCGCTTCTGAAGACGTCGTTCCCAACATCCATCCCGTGAGCCGCAGCAATTATTATCCCGAATCTCTTGTCGCGCAGGCGGGCTGGCATCTGATGGACGCCTCTGCGCCGATCAGCGCGGAGACATTTCATAGCGCCTGCTGGAGCGCGTCTTCGGCCGTCGCTGCAGCTGACGCGGTTTTGTCGGGGGATCCCGCCGCTTATGCGCTCTCCCGCCCGCCCGGCCATCACGCCCGGCAAGACGCCGCCGCCGGCTTTTGCTATTTCAACAATACGGCGATCGCTGCTGTCCGCTTGCGGACGAAATACGCACGCGTCGCCATTCTCGACGTCGATCTTCATCACGGGAACGGCACGCAGGATATTTTCTACGAGCGGGGCGATGTGATGACCGTTTCACTTCACGCCGACCCTGTTCGATTTTATCCGTTTTTCTGGGGCGCGGAAAACGAGCGCGGACGCGGCGCCGGCGAAGGCTTCAACTGTAATTTCCCGCTGCCGCGCGGATCGAACGATGAGGCGTTTTTAGCGGCTCTGCGTGAAGCGCTTGCGCTCATCGGCGCCTTTAATCCGGGCGCGCTTGTCGTCGCACTAGGGCTTGACGCGTTTGAGGGCGATCCATTTGGCGGCCTTCATGTTTCGACCGCCGGATTTCGCCAGATCGGTTCGGCGATTGCTCGCGCAGGCGCGCGCCCGACGGTGATAGTGCAGGAAGGCGGCTATATCTGCGACGCCCTTGGGCGTAACCTCGCCTCGTTTCTTTCCGGCTTCCAGGACGGCTGATCCCCCAACCGCAGCGACACATCACGAAGGGCATAAAATGATCACTAAAAGAACTCTGGCGTTAACGGCCGCGGCTCTTGCGATGAGCGCTTCAGCAATGGCGCAGCAGACCGCATCTCAAGCGTTCGTTGACGAGGCGGTTGGAATGCTCGGCGAGGCGATTGCATTCCGCTCCGTCGAAGGCTCGCCGGATACTCTGCGGTATGCCGAATATCTTGCGGCGAAACTTAAAAAAGGCGGCTTTGCGCCGGCCGATGTCAAAGTCGATAATTCAGGCCCCGCGCCGACCTTGGTCGCGATCTATCAGGGCGAAAGCGACGAGGCGCCGATTGTGCTCTCCGGCCACATGGATGTCGTCGAAGCGAAAGCGGAAGACTGGGGCCGCGACCCGTTCGTGATGACGCGCGACGGCGACTTCCTGATCGGGCGCGGCGCGATCGACAATAAATGGGGCGTCACGATGATGGTGACGACGCTTCTTCGCCTCAAGGCCGAAGGCTTCAAACCGAAACGGGATTTGATCCTCGTTTTGTCGGGCGACGAAGAAACGCAGATGAAATCGACGGCCATCCTCGCCGAGCAGTTCAAAGATGCAGGCCTCCTGCTCAACAGCGACGGCGGCGGCGGAACGCTCAACGAAGACGGCACGCCCCTCGCCTATAGTCTGCAGACGGCTGAAAAAACTTACGCCGACATTCTGATCACGTTCACCAACCCCGGCGGGCATTCGAGCCGGCCGGTCAAGGAAAACGCAATTGCCCGGCTGGCCCGCGCGATCGACCGGATCGACGCCTATGACTTTCCGGCGTTAACCAGCGAGACAACGCTCGAATTTTTCCGCGCGACCGGCGCGATGACGCCGGGGGATCTCGGCGCGGCGATGCTGCGCTTTGCTGAAAACCCGAAAGACAAAAAAGCGCTGAAAGCCTTGCGCGCCAATCCTGAATATGTCGGCCAGACCGGGACGACGTGCGTTCCGACAATGCTTTCGGGCGGACATGCGTTGAACGCGTTGCCGCAGCGGGCGAGCGTTTCCGTCAACTGCCGGATATTTCCGGGCGTGACGCCGGAAGCCGTCAAAGAGACGCTGACCGAAGTGATTGACGATCCTCAAGCTGAAATTTCGTTTGTGGATGTTCCGGCCTATAGCGACGCCTCGCCCATGCGCGATGACGTGATGGAGGCGGTCAGAAAATCGATCGATCAGCGCTTCCCCGGCCTGCCGGTCATTCCCTCGATGTCGGCCGGCGCGTCGGACAGCCTTTATTTCCGCATGCACGGCGTTCCAAGTTACGGCGTTTCCGGCCTTTTCCTGAAGCCGTCCGATGACTTCACGCACGGTCTTAATGAGCGCGCGCCTGTTTCATCCGTCGCCGGCGCGCTCGATCATTGGCATACGCTGATCACGGAACTCGCGAAGTAGCGGAATCGCGTTTGGCGATGAAATAGACGGGGATACCGGCGAGAAGAAGCGCAAATCCCCAGCCGACCGCCTGCGCGCCTGCGCCGTAGATCGCCCATAAAGCGTAGACGGCCGCAGCGGCGGCGACGAGAATAATCGTCGATGAGGCTTGCAGCTTACCGTCGCGCTTTAGTTTCAGCGCCGCGAGCGAGCAGGCGAGATACATAACGAGAGACGCCGTCGTCGAGAGCAGCAAAACGAAAGTGAACATCTCCGTCATGTCTTTCGCATAGTTCAGCATGACGACGCAGGTCAGCAACAAGCTGGAGACGGCATGCGCGCGGATCGGCGTGTCATGCGCCGAATTTTTAGCGAGAAACGCCGGAAAGACGCCGCCCTTCGCCATCGCATAAGGGAGCTCTCCCTGCAGCAAGATCCAGCCGTTCAAGGCGCCAAAGCCGCTGATCGCCGCGAACAGCGCGAGCCAGCAGCCGGCGTTTGCGCCCCAATGGCGCGCGACAAAATCCGCGAACGGCGCCGATGACGCGGCGACTTCGTCCGCAGGCTGCAAAAGGATGATGGCCGAGCAGGCGAGCAGATAGATGATCCCCGTCAAAATCATGCCGATCATCGTCGCCTTCGGGATCGTCCGCGTCGGGTCTTTGACTTTTTCAGCCGGAACAGTCGCCGATTCAAGGCCAAGCAGCCCCCACAAAGTGAGCGTCGCCGCTGCCGTGATGGGGCCAAGCGAAATCTTGTCAACTTCGAGCGGCGCCAAAGACGCGCCGCCGTCGCCCGCGATGACGATTGCGCCGAGCGCGATGACGGCGATCAGCGGCAGAAGTTTCAGAACGGTCGTCACCAGCTGCACGCTTCCCGCGAGATAGGCGCCGCGGCAATTAACAGCGGTCAGCACCCAGATCACCGCGATGGTGACGCCGGCGTGAAGACCGGTCGTCGTCGATAGCGACGGAAAGAACACGCTGAGATAGCTGACAGCGCCGGTCGCAACGGCGGCGTT